>CAZOPG010000001.1:0-24102 GCA_964581585.1 uncultured Planctomycetaceae bacterium
CGGATATGTTTGCCAATGCAATTCCGGAATGACCGCGGCAGGCCGCTATCAGATTCACAAATAATTCCGGTGCACTCGTCCCAAAAGCGACCAGTGTAACGCCAACCACCACTTTCGGAAGGTTCAGACTCCTGGCAACTGCTGAAGCCCCCCTTATGAGCCATCCTGCCCCATAATACAGAAGAACAAAACTAACTAACAACAATATAAGATTGAGAACCATACCTTATTTACTATGACGTACTTTCCAGCGAGCACGACGTTTTTTGCTACCCACTTTTCGCCTTCGTCTCGGCTTAGCCATTAAATATCTCCAAAATAACATTTTATATTAAACATTTGAGCCAACAGGATATATACTATTATCAGAAAATGCAAGCGATTTTAATTTTGAGGTATAAATGATGATACAATGCAAAGACTGTGAATTTTGCGAAATCGCCCCTGGAAACCATAGAACGTTCAAATGCGACCCTTTCATCAACATCAAAGAGCCCGAATGTATCGCTAAATGGCAGCTAATCCGCCTTGATATGCTGCTGGCAAGCTATCACGGAATGCAGAAATGGCAGGAAAAGCTCGCGCCGCTCCAGGACAAGATATTCAAATATATGCAGCGTGAGATCGAAGATATTGACGAAACGGACAAATGGAAGCTCGACGAAAATGACCAAAGTGATGAAGACGACAAGCCGGACACCAAATACTAATGGCCTCTGACCAGAAAAAAACGACTATGCAGATCGCAATGATAGGCGAGGAAATCCTCCCGCTGGCGAATGTGGCCTCTGAACATCTTGACCGCGGAATATTCTTCGGTGACGGTGTGTATGAAGCCATGCGCAGCTATAATGGCAGGCTCACAACTCTCAGCGAGCACCTGGCCCGTTTTGAGCGAAACCTCAAAGCAATCGATATAACCGCCATCGACATTACCCAGATTCGCAGCAGAGTCGAAAGAGCATATTCGGCATCCAAAATTCCAAATGCGATAATTTATTTCCATGTAACTCGCGGCGCAGGATATCGGTCTTATCTTTGTGGTGACCTCAAGCCGAATTTCTTTCTGACGGTTGCTGAACTGCCGGACTATACAGAAATCAAAAAGAACGGCATCCGCGTTATGACCTGCCCAGATTTGCGATGGAAGCGGTGCGATATAAAAACGCTCAACCTGCTACCGAATGTTCTGGCCAAACGGGCCGCGGTTGCAGGTGGATTCGACGATGCGATTCTTGTCGGCGACGATGGGCTGATAACCGAAGGTGCTTCATCCGCATTTTTCGCTATTTGGGAGGGTTCTCTACGGACTACACCCCTTTCCGCCAACATACTTGGCTCTGTAACTCGCCAGTTTATTCTCAAGCTTGCCAAAAAGATCGATCTGTCCGTTATTGAAAAAAGCCTGACAGTCGCCGAGGCTGGCGACGCAGAGGAGCTTTTCATCGCGACGAGTCCAAGGGGTATCATACCAGTTGTAAAATTCAACGCTGAAACGATAGATGCCGGCAAAATCGGCAAATATACAAAACTGCTAAGCGAATCGCTCGACAAATTCGAAGATCACTAAAAAAAACATCTTGCCGAATCTTCTATCTTCATTCTTAAATTTTAAATTTTGATTTACGAAACCTTATTTCAGGAGAATTAAATGCCATTTAAAACAATGGGCCTTGCTGACCCGCTGCTACAGGGAATCCTTGCTACTGGCTACACCGCCCCAACCGAAATCCAGTCCCAGGCCATCCCGGCCATATTAGAGGGAAAGGATATCATCGGCTGCGCCCAGACGGGTACGGGCAAAACCGCCGCGTTTGTACTACCCATCCTCAGCCGGATCGAGACTATCCCTCAAAAATCCAAAAAAAAGAAAACTCGTGCCTTGGTAGTAACCCCGACCCGCGAACTGGCGGTTCAGATCGAAGAGGCCGTTCGCGGTTATGGCCGGTTCATGAACCTCAAAACAATCGCGATTTATGGCGGCACACGGATTGAGACGCAGATCAAGTTTCTCCGACGCGGCGTCGATGTCATCGTTGCCACTCCAGGTAGGCTGCTGGATCATATTCAACGCGGAACCGTGAACCTGTCCATGGTCGAGGTGCTGGTACTGGATGAAGCTGACCGCATGTTTGATATGGGCTTTATTGAAGACATCCGAAAGATCATCAAAGAACTTCCTGAAGAACGACAAACCCTGATGTTCTCAGCCACGATGCCTGAAGCGATAAAAAAACTGACCAAAAGCATACAGAAATCACCAAAGATGATTCAGATAGGCGCTCAGCACAATCCGATTGAGACTATAACTCAGCATGTTTTTCCCGTCGCGCAACCTCAGAAGATGGAACTGCTTTTGCATTTGATTGAGCGTGAAGCAATGGGCAGCGTCCTGATCTTTTCGCGAACTAAACGTGGTGCCGACCGGATATGCAGGCAACTGAATAAAAGCGATGTCCAGGCCATTGCGATTCACTCGGACCGAACCCAACGCCAGCGTCTCGCTGCTTTGCAAGGCTTCAAACGCGGAAAATATCAGGTGATGGTCGCCACCGATATTGCTGCACGAGGGATCGACGTTGAAGGAATATCGCATGTGATAAACTTTGATGTGCCTATATATGCCGAAGATTATATACATCGGATCGGGCGAACGGGCCGAGCTGAGGCGACCGGCGATGCGATGACGTTTGTTTCACAGGAAGAGGTACTGAGTCTGCGCAAGATCGAAAGGTTTATCGAACACAAATTCAAACCGAAGATGGCGGATGGATTCGCGTATTCCCATCGGGTGGACCTGGAATCAAAGCCAAAAAGCAGCAAAGACGGCAAACGTTCAAAGCCCGGCTCATCCCAACGCCAGCGAATGAAAGCCAAAAACGTTAAACAATCCGATAAGACAAAATCCAAAAGCGGCAAAACGACCTGGGGTAAAAAATCCGGAAAAACCAAGACTTACTCCAAGAAATGATTTTTTAGTAGCAAAAAAACGTATTTTTTATAGGGTTGTCCGATAAAAACTTAAAGTTTTCCCGCTTTCTCTGCCGAAAAAATAAGAAGAGCTGTTTCTGCGGTTGTGGGTACAGTCGCTTGTTTTCAGTGGTGATAGAGCTGTTTTTTTGAGCATGGAGGCATTATGAGAGTTATTGCGGTAATTAACCAAAAGGGCGGTGTTGGCAAAACGACGGTTTCTATCAACTTGGCCAGTTGCCTAGCGGAAGCTGGTAATCGCACTTTGCTGGTCGATATGGACCCTCAATCGCATTGCGCGGTGGGTCTGGCGGTTCCTGAAGAGCAGGTTGAGCAGAGTATTTACGATGTTCTGATAAGTGCCAGCAGAGACGAGTCGATCAATCTGAGTGAAATTCTCTGGGAGATATCCGATAGACTCTCGCTGGCCCCGGCCAGTATTGATCTGGCCGCTTTCGACCAGCAGATGTCAGGCATTATCGACCGTGAAAATAGTCTTGCCGAGGTCCTCAATCCAGTCAGCGGCAAATATGATTATGTCATCATTGATTGTCCGCCGGCAGTAGGGTTGTTGACGTTTAATGCAATTCGGGCAGCTACCGACGTAATTGTTCCGGTAGAAACAGGTTACTTTTCGCTGCATGGGCTTAGCAAACAGCTCGAAACCCTGAACATTCTTTGTAAGCAGTGTTCTCAGCAGATCAATGTTATGGTTCTTGCCAGCATGTACGATATTCGCACGAAAATGGCGAGAGAAATACTTGGTGAGCTTCGTAAGCATTTCTCTGAGAACATGTTCAAAACTATTGTTAATTTCAATACTAAGCTGAAAGAAGCGACCAGTCTTGGACAACCTGTGAATGAATATTACCCTACGTGTAAGGGGCACAAAGATTTCCAGGAACTGGCCAATGAGCTTACCAGTTCCGATAGCAGTGTTAGCAGGCTTAGGCTTCCCGAAAGAGAAGTTGCAACTATCGAGCCCGCCACAAAGCCTAAAAAAGCTGTTGTGCCTTTGGCGAAAGAGAAATTGGTATCACCCAGAGAAGAGACTATTCGTACGCTAAGTGACGAACTCGCGGCGATAGGCGCCTCTGCCGATGAGCTTCTGGGTACGATGGAAATTGAAAAGCAGAAAAAGCAAGCCCCTCTCGCTGCCAGCGCAACGCTCGATGAGAAACTTGCAAATTTCTATGGTATTCGTCAGAGCGGCGGTGCTGTGAGTTTCGTTACGCTTTATCCGCAAGCCAAGAATGTTCAAATTGCTGGAGATTTCAATAGCTGGCAGCCGGAACTGACGCCGATGCAAAATCTCAATGATGACGGCAAATGGCAACTTACGCTTCCGCTTGGGCCGGGAAAATACCGGTATCGGCTGGTAGTTGACGGACAGTGGCAGCAGGATCCTTACAACGAACAGTTAGAGGTGAATCCCTTCGGTGAATTCAACTCTATTGTTGAGGTAAAATAAACGGGAATTGTTGCTGGAGATTATTCGTTCCGCTGGGGGTATTGTGGGATGATCACAGGTGCATGATGGAACTGTTCCGAAGAGGCCTGTATGGTGTGTTGGCGGTTTTTATAATCGCTATGGCGGTTTCTTATCCCGTTTACGCGACACATCTTTATTCTTCCGGGGGTGATTTTGATTTAGCAATACCTCCGCAAGAGTTGGGTAAGGGCTGGATGGAAGATGCGACAATATTTGTGCTGACCAAGGGGGTGGTGTTTGATGTTGATATTGCGTTAAATCTTACACACAGCAGTGCCTGTGATCTGAAGATTTATCTTCAGAGCCCTGCCGGGACAAGGGTTTGTCTGAACCGGTACGATGTGGACGATTTTATTCCTTTTGAGCAGGATTTTTTGTGGACAATATTTGATGACGAGGCCCAGGTTGCTATCGAAGAGGGACGTGCCCCTTTTACGGGACGGTTTCGTCCGAAATCGCCGGGGCTGCTGTCTGTGTTCGACGGTGAAAATACTTATGGGCTTTGGCGCATTCAGATTTATGACGCAGTCTATGTCAATCGCGGGACGTTTCATAATGCTCGTCTGGATTTTGTTGTCAATCCTGAGCCAGGCACGGTTGTTTTTATGATAATGAGTGTATTTTGGAGAAAAGTACAATGTCAAAGAAAAGCAAAGCGGCAAAAAAAGTTCTGTTGATAATTGTTGTTTTAATAATTCTTGTAATAATTATGATTTATTCTTTTGGTAATCAGATGCTCAAGGCCGGAATTGAAAGGGCGGCAACTAAAAGTCTAAATGTTGGGGTCGCTATCGATGATGTTGACCTCTCTATTCTTGGCGGAAAAGTTAAAGTTGAAGAGATTGTAATTGATAATCCACCCGGATATGAACATGATAAGTTGCTTGAAATCGATAAGGTCAGAGTCGCAGTTAGTATCGGCTCTTTTTTGAGCGATACGGTCAATATTAAAGAAATTGTGCTTGACGGCATTGAGGTTGTAGTTGAACAAAAAGGGCTTAGTAACAATCTGCAAGAGGTTATTAAATCGATACCCAAGTCAAAGAAAAAAGAGGAAACTGAAACAAAAAAACCTGCGAAAAAGCTTCATATCGATAGCCTTGAAATTACGAATGTTACCGTTAAGGTTAAGCTTTTGCCGATTTCCGGCAAGTCTGATACGATCCCGCTGAAGCTTGCTCCTATCCGAATGACCGATCTCGGCGGTAAAGACGGGGTCGATACAGCTAAACTAACTGGCAAAATTCTATTGGCTATTACCAAAGCTATAGCTGAACAGGGCACCGAAGTTTTACCCACAGATATGATCGATGGGTTGGAAGATTCTCTGGCACAAGTTGCAGAATTAGCGGAAGAAGGAGAAAAACTTCTAAAAGAAGGTGAGAATATCATCGAGGGTATCAAGGGGCTATTAAAAGGTAAATAATACTAAATAAACCTGGCCAAGCAGGTTGGCGTTGAAGAACCACTTGCAGTGCAGGTGGCTAAAAATAGATGAATAATGTGTTGTGGGGCAGATGGTTGTTTTTGTTTTAAGAAGATAAATTCTCGAATAAATCGAGGGGCTAAGGATTTATTTATTGAAAAGAGACTTTTTCTGCTACGTCTTCTGGGGAATTCTTATCTGTTCTCTCTGACCGTCAGGACAAACCCCTTTAATCCGGAAGCTTCGGTGGAGATTAAGTAGTACAACGGGCTGGTTTGGATTCTATTTGCGTCTTTCGGAACTGCTTCTACGGTCCTGTTCCTCTTGCCGGTCGTTGGAGTTTCCTCTTCGTTCTGCGTTCACAGGATTATTTTGTTTTCTGCGTTCCTCGCCTTTTCGGCGATCATTCTGCCGACGATCATCATCTGACCTTCGATTTTGAGAGTCATTTTCTGTCATAATTTGGCCTCATTGCTTAAAGATTTTTTTATACCCGATGTTTTAGTCGGCATTATACCCTTAAACCCTTTAATTAAGTAATGTTTTCATTGGGATACGGTGCTGAGAAATTCTTGACTTTTAAGCTCAAAATCGCTACTCTCATAGCGTAGGGAATTTTAGAATCATTATTTGTAAAGATTCAGGAGTAAAAGGTGAGAGTTCTTTCTGGAATACAGCCGTCTGGCAAGCTTCATATAGGTAATTATTTTGGTGCAATGAGGCAGCATCTCAAGTTGCAGGCCGAAAATGAAAGTTTTTATTTTATTGCGGATTATCACGCCTTAACAGGCTGTCCAAAGCCGGACGATTTGCGTCAGTACCGCCTTGATGTGGCGATGGACTACCTGTCGCTGGGGCTTAATCCCGACAAGACTGTGTTTTGGTGTCAATCGGATGTGCCGGAAGTTATCGAGCTGAGCTGGTTGCTCTCCTGTGTTACGCCGATGGGACTGCTGCAGCGATGCGTCAGCTACAAGGACAAGGTTGCTCAGGGGTTGAGTCCTAATCACGGGCTTTTTGCTTATCCGGTGCTTCAGGCAGCCGACATTCTGATTTTTGACAGTGAGCTTGTTCCTGTCGGCGCCGATCAAAAACAGCACATCGAAGTTACGCGTGATATTGCTCAGTACTTCAATAATACATATAACGAAGTTTTTGTTATCCCTGATGAATATATTTTGGAATCGGTCGCAGTTGTTCCAGGAGTTGACGGCAGAAAGATGAGCAAAAGTTACAATAACGCTATAGAGATATTCGAGCCTGAAAAACAGGTTAAAAAGAAAGTGATGCAGATAGTTACCGATTCTACGCCGGTAGCTGAACCGAAGGACCCCGAAAAGTGTAACGTATTTGCGATTTTGAAACTGGTTGCCTCAGAGGATGAATTGGCTGAGTGGGAAACAAAATATCGGCAGGGCGGTATGGGCTATGGAGATGTCAAAAAAAGGGTTGCTGAGTTGCTGATAGAATATTTTGCTCCGTACCGCCAGAGGCGTGCTGAACTTGAAAATAATATTGATTATGTTGAGCAGGTATTGGCAGACGGTGCTGTTCGTGCTAAAGTTGTGGCTAAAGCTGTTCTTGCAAAGGCACGAAAAGCGGCTGGGCTTTCGAGTTGACAAAAAGAGAGGTGATGTGAATATATGAGCGACTATCGTGTGAATCTTGATATTTTTTCCGGGCCTTTAGATCTACTGCTCTATCTTGTTCGCAAGGAAGAGGTGGATATTTATGATATATCGATTGCCAGTGTTACCACCGAGTATATTCGGTACGTTGAGGTTCTGAAGATGTTGAATATGGAACTGGCTGGGGATTTTTTGGTGATGGCGGCGACGTTGATGGAGATCAAGTCGGCAATGCTTTTGCCGGCGGACGAGATCGACGCTGTTGATGAGGAGCAGGGAGTTGATCCGCGTAAGGAATTGATTCGGCAGCTTCTCGAATATAAAAAGTTCAAAGATGCCGCTAACATGCTCAAAAGTTCTTCTGATATTCAGGCTCAGCGTTATCAACGCAGCGATGTGATTCTGACGCAGTTGGGTGATGAAACAGAGCCGGAAGTTGATATGGAACAACTCAGTATCTGGGATTTACTCAGTGCTTTCGATACGGTTATGAAGTCGATTGGCACTGTGATGGATATCAGCCGTATCAGTGATGATACTCCGATTGATCTGTATCAGATTGAGATTTTACATCGTCTTCAGAGCGAAGGGGCTATGAGTTTTGAGCGAATTTTTGAAGGCAAAAAAAATAAACTTGTAATGATAGGTCTGTTCCTTGGGATCCTTGAGCTTGTGCGTGAAAAACTTATTACCGCTGAACAATCTGAGGAAACAGGGGCGATATATCTGCGTTCGTTGACGGATATCCCGGCAGAAGAAGCGGTTCGCAGCGCAATTTTAACCTCTACCGATGAAGAAACTGCTGAGAAAGATGAGGTTCAGCAACCTCGAATTCGTATTGAAGAAATTCCCGCAGAAAAGATGCCGCAAGAGCAGGAAAATGTACCCTTGAACGGTTCATAAGTGGACGATTTAATTGTTTGACATATCGTGGGTTTGTAACTACAATTACTGCCTTGAGTCAATAAGGTATTGGAAAGGATTTAATAATGGCGGGTAGTTTGACAGAATTGACTGATGCGGAATTTGATACTCTTGTACACAGCTCCGCAGAGCCGGTATTGGTGGATTTCTGGGCTCCGTGGTGCGGGCCATGTAAAATGCTTGCGCCTGTGATCCAGGAGATCGCTGATGAATATGCCGATCGGGCTAAAGTATGTAAGCTGAATACTGATGAGCATCACGAAGCAGCAGTGGAATTTAGTATAAATGCGATCCCGACAATTATTCTGTTTCACAATGGGCAGATGGCCAAAAAATGGGTCGGACTTGTGAGCAAGAACGATATTGTTGAGGGGATTGACGAAGTCCTTCAGGATCAAAGCTAAAAGTATGCTGAAGAGAACACATAATTGCGGCCAGCTCTGCATAGATGATGTTGGCAGCAAAGTTTCGCTTGCTGGCTGGGTTCATTCCTATCGTGATCATGGCAGTCTGGTCTTTCTCGACCTTCGTGACCGCTATGGGATTACTCAATTGGTTTTTGATGCTGAAAAGCAGTCCGACCTTCACAGACAGTCTCAACAGATACGCTGCGAATGGGTTATCGCTATTTCAGGTGTTGTCGCTGGTCGAGGTAAGAGTAATCCGAAATTGCCGACCGGAGAAATCGAAGTAGCGATCGATGATCTGGAAATTCTGAACAAGGCCAAGACCCCTCCATTTGAGCTGGATGCCGCTGAAAACGTTGACGAAGAACTTCGGCTGACTAATCGGTATATTGATCTACGCAGGCCGGCGATGCAAAATAAATTGCGAGTCAGACACAGGGTGGCGAAAATTGTTCGTGATTTTTATGACAGCGAGGGTTTCTGGGAAATTGAAACTCCGTTTCTTGGCAAAAGTACGCCTGAGGGGGCCAGAGACTATCTTGTTCCGAGCAGACTCTCGGCGGGATGTTTTTATGCACTGCCGCAATCTCCTCAATTGTTTAAGCAGCTTCTGATGGTTAGTGGCGTCGATAAATATTTTCAGATCGTTCGCTGTTTTCGTGATGAGGACCCGCGTGCGGATCGGCAGGCGGAGTTTACGCAGATCGATGTGGAGATGAGCTTTGTTGACAGTGAAGATGTGATAGACATAAACGAAAGACTTGCCGCGCAGATATGGAAAGAAGTGCTCGGAGTCGATGTTGAATTGCCAATGAAACGTATCAGCTATAAACAGTCGGTGGATGAATATGGAATCGACAGGCCTGATATGCGTTTTGATATGAAGCTTAAAGATATTTCCGATATCGCAAAAGAGAGCGGCTTTGGGGTGTTTACTTCTACTATTGAAAACGGTGGAGTTGTGAAGGGCCTTTGTGGGCCGGGAGCGGGGAGTTATTCGAGGAAGGATATCGAAAAGACGCTGACGGGATTTGTGGCGGATTACGGAGCCAAGGGTCTGGCGTGGTTTAAGATTGCCAAGGCAGGCGAACTTGCTGGGCCTTCTGCTAAGTTCTTTGACAGTGATCAGCAGCAGCAGATAATAAGCCGCTTCGGCGCAACTGAAAATGATCTGATACTTCTGATCGCTGACAAGGAGGGTAATGCTAATAAAGCCCTTGCGCCATTGCGTGTGAAGTTAGGTAGAGATCTGAAGCTGTACGACGATGATGCTTACTCATTTGTATGGGTTGTGGATTTTCCATTGTTTGAATGGAACGAAGATGCTCAGCGATACGACTCTCTGCACCATCCTTTTACAGCACCGGTAGCTGAAGATATTGAAAAACTTGATACGGACCCTGGCAATATCTGCTCGCAGGCATACGATATTGTTGTCAACGGTTCGGAAATCGGCGGAGGCAGTATTCGTATTCATCAGCCGGAGATGCAGGCCAAAGTTTTTGATCTGCTTAATATTTCCAAAGAGCAGGCTAATGACCGGTTCGGTTTTTTTCTCAAGGCTCTTGAGTATGGTGCGCCTCCTCACGGCGGAATTGCATTTGGGCTTGACAGGCTTGTTATGCTACTGACCGAGACCGAAAATATTCGTGATGTTATTGCTTTTCCAAAGACTCTTCGTGGCCAGTGTCTTATGACGGATGCTCCCGGGCTGGTTGAGCAGGGGCAATTGGACGAACTTAATCTGCGAACACAAAAACACCATTAGAATTGAACTATGGTTGATAGCAAATCCAAGACGTTCGGTTTTGTTGCAAAGCTGCTTCGTTTGTTTTATCCACATTCGATGTCCCTGGCGGGTAAGTGCCGTCTCCTCTTTGGCGCAGCAGTTGTTCTGATATTAGCTCTGGCTCTGCTTATTCCATATTTCTGGATGGGCAAACTGACCGAAAGAGTAATGCTCGATTCGGGGCAGGCGGTTGTCAATACGGTTTATGAAAATCACTTTAAGTTTGATTCCCAACCCGGCGAGGGGCTTGTGTCTTTGGACGAGACAGGCTCGGCGATAACTGTTTCTGATAGTATGGTCAAATGGCTGCGATTTGGGGATGAGAACCAAAAGCAGAATGTTGAATTTACAGAGAAACAGACCCAAGCCATTGAATCACTTAAAGACAATGAGCGAATTAATGCGACGGCTTGGACTCAAAAATATGATGGAGTTGCGAAAATAAATTATGTTAATATTGTCAGGGCTAACAAGAATTGCCTGCAATGCCATAATCCGGATGGTTCGGCTGCCGCTTTTAATCAGAATGAACCGGTCGGTGCTGTAATAGTCCGTATGCCTGGTGTGAAAATCAAAGAAACACTTTTGATAAATCGTATCTGTATTATTGCAGCCGGGCTGCTGGCCGGTGCCGGTGCGATCATAGCTTTTTATGTGATTGCTCAACGCGTTATCCTCAGTCCAATCAGACAACTGCGTGCACTGGTTACTAATGTTTCTGAGGGTAATCTCGAAGTTCGCTGCGGAATAAAAACCAATGACGAATTTGAAAGGCTTGGCGAAGCACTTAACCAAATGCTTAATGGTCTGGCGGAGGGACAGGGGAAACTTCGCGAGGCAAACCGACAGTTAGATACGAAAATAACTGAACTTTCGGACCGTAATATCGAACTTTTCAAAGCAAACAAACTCAAGAGTGAATTTCTGGCAAATATGAGCCATGAATTCAGAACGCCATTAAATGCGATCCTTGGCTTTGCTGAGATTTTGCACGAGAAGTCAGGCGATGATATTGCCAAGAGTAAACGATACGCTGAGAATATTATCAGCAGCGGACGTAGCCTGCTTGGTATGATTAACGATCTGCTTGATTTGGCAAAAGCTGAGGCTGGCAAAATCACACTACGTCCGGAAAATACGAATATTGTCGAACTGTGCAGGGGGCTTGTGGCGTTCTTTTCGCCATTGACAGAAAAGCAAAAGATTAAAGTTCGCCTTACTGGTGACGATAATATTCCGATTATCAGGACGGACCCGGGAAAAGTTCAGCAGATATTGTATAACCTACTCAGCAATGCAGTTAAATTTACCCCGGAAAACGGCAAAATTGAAATTAAGACAACTATGCCCGATGAGACCACCGTCCGTATCGCGGTGAGCGATACCGGGGGTGGGATAGCTGAGGCGGACAAGGAAAAAATATTTGAAAAATTCCGCCAGGGGGATGGCTCAATTACTCGCCAAACAGAAGGTACCGGCCTTGGGCTGGCAATCAGTACCGAACTTGCCCAGCTTCTGAGCGGGGAAATATCTCTTAAAAGCGAGGAGGATAAGGGGTCAACATTCTGGCTGGACCTGCCGGTTATTCGTGGCGAAGTGTCTTGAGCAAGGAGAATACGTCCCCTCGCCCCCGAAAACTGATCCATTCAAAATTCGAAAAAAATTGTTATAATTCGATTTTGAAAGGACCAAACTGCCGAAAATTCTCAATATTTAACAACTTCATGGTCTTTGATATGTAATTGCAGCGACACGATTTATGGTTTGTGATTTTCCTCGGAATCTACCCAGCCGTCATCATGCGCATCTCGTTTTATAGTTCTCAAACGGCGGAACATTTTCCTGACATCTAACAATCCGCCTATCGACATCCAGACTACCATGATTACTGCAAGGATAAGCGAAATTGGTATGTAATATTTCCAGTATGTCAGCCAGAATTGTTCACTGGTTCCAAATGCAAAGTGATAGATCGTGCCTACGATGAAAATCAGGAACCAGAAAGATGAAATGCCCAGAAGCGAGAAGAATATGACTTTATCTCCCCTGCTGAATTCTTTGCTCAAACCAAGTTTGGCCCATGCACTTTCTTTTTCAGAGGCTCCTTTGACGACATCACCTTCAACAGCATACTTCCCGCGATGCAGGAGTTTATCGAGATTGTACTCTTTTTGTTTAGGGCCAAGAAGCGAAACGGTTACATATAACAGAGAAGCAACTAAGACGGCGATGAAGCTCATCTGCATACCGTTCAGGAAGAAATCGGGGTTAATTTGTGTTATGACTATGCCAGTTAGTGCCAGCGTCGAGCCGGCAATCATTGAACAAAATGCTGCCGGCGTGGTGCCCTTTTTCCAGTAGAGACCGCCAAGCATAACCGCACCTGCTCCGCCGGTATAAATCGCACCAGTTATCGAGAACCACAGTAAAATAGCCTGGGTCTGTCTCCAGACCATACTAAAAGCAAAAATAAATATAGCCACACCGAGAATAGAGGCACGCAATAAATGCATATGTGTTTTTTCGCTGAACGGTTTTTTGCGGAACGGCATAACTACATCCTGTATAAAAATACTCCCCCATGAATGCATATAAGTATCGTGTGTGCTTATAAACGCCGCCAGGAACACCGCCGCGAAACAGCCCATCAAACCAACTGACAACATCTTGCTCATCATCACCGGGACTATCATCTGGCTACGAACCTCTTCATTCGCAATGGTGTCAAGAGTAGTGTTAATCTCCGATGCCAACGGTGTGAAGTTATTATGACGTAATATAACATATGCCGCTACCGGAACAATAAATGAGGTCGCGCCTCCCACCATACCTCGCAGCGATGCCAGGATACCGCCCATCTTTGCTTCGTGCGGCGTAAGAGCGGAACTGTTATAGCCTTGTGTTCCCTGCCATGTACGAGTGCCGTACAAGCTGATAGCTACGCCCATCACAAAATACCAGACGTTGAAGTCTTTGATACTCTCTCCCCGGAACGGATGGATCATATGGACGTTCTCAGGTTTTACAAGCACCTCTTCCATCGGAGCCCAACCCACTTTGAAGAAAATGAATACAACTATGCCAGTAAGAACAATGGAACAGAAGAAGGCCTGTATAAAATCTGTAATTGTTACTGCGATCTGGCCGCCCATATAGGTGAAATATAGAGCTGCTATTAGAAGAACGGCCATCACAGTGGGATAGCTGGAAAGGGAGATTCCCAGAACATCAAAGGTTGGGGGAAATCCGCAGAAATGGATGAAAAACTTTGCACCAACTGCAGGGAAAATTCCAAAATTAAGGATACCCGAGCCAAAAATGATAAAGCCCATAAAGATACGAAATTTTCTGCTGTATCTTCGTTCAAAAAACTCCGCTATCGTCAACGAGCGGGTTTGCCGGAAACGGTATATTACAAACCCTGTAAGTGCCACAACAATACCGACCGGAATAGCCATACCCTGCCACCAGGACACGGTGAAGCCTGCCTGATAATACAGCTGATACATACCCACAAGTGAAATAGCCCCCATATTAGCCATGTCGCCGGATACAGTTAAAAGGTATCGGCCCGCACAACGATTGGCGGACAGAAAATCCGCTACACTTTTGGTGTATCTTCGCGTGTAAGTGGCAACGGCTGTAAGAGCAAAGAAGAACACTCCAATAATTAACCAATCGATCCAGTGTAAATTCATGGCTATCCCTTCTGAAGATTTAATTTCTATAACTTCATTTACGTCCTATCCATAGTGTGGCGTATTTGTCCTCGTAAAGTTTCCGAGGTTTTGCAGCCTCATAGCTTGATGGTTCCTGGCATGTATCGCAAGCTTTTTCGAGGCCGCTGGCGGTTAGAACAATATCGACGTTCGCATCGAGTGAAAGTGTTTCAATCTTTTGTGTCCATGGAGATAGAACTTTTATTTGCGTCGAGGCGCTGTTGCGAGATTTAAGTTTAATAAATTCAACTTTGCCTATAGAAATTTTTGAAGATACAGCAATGTTTCCTTCCGCGACAAAATCTACAAATTGAGCATCCTTATCCTCTGGCCATCCGGGGAATACTCGGATAAGGCCATTTTGACTTTGAAGCAGTGTTTCGGTAACCATAGTTAGATAATCGCTGCTTCCCTCTATCAAGGACACGCTGCGTTCTTTAGTCTTGATATTAGGGCTGGTTTTGTCACCATTGTGCCAGGGCTCCCGTTTCGGCATCATTTCATTTACATCTACTAAAGATTCATCAGGGATATTATTTATATTCTTTTCACTTAAATCACTTGGGCATACAACCGCTGCGTCATGACTAATCGTACCATTGGGCTTTGAATAGCATCGAAGGAACATCGGCAAATATAAATCCCAAAAATCATCTTTTCTTCCAAGACGCAGTGCCGTCATCGCCCGGAAGAAACACTGCCAGACACACCTGAAATAAAAACCCTCATCACAGGCGTATGAGGTCTCCGGTGTTTTCCAGAGAACAGAGTCCAACGTATCGTTGTACAATTTCACTTCTTCCGGGGTCGAGGCTGCATCTACCTGCCCACAGGGATAAACCGGATACAGACAGCCTGCCTGACCGACATGATGGTTTGGGTCGATACCATCGCCATCCAGAATAATATTCCGTCCCTTGGCGTCTGTGCCTGTTGGATATGAAGGGAAGTTGTCCAAAACATCCTTCCATTGAGCCACATACGCGCCATTATCATTCAGTATTCCAGCAGCCTCGGTTGCGGTTTGCAGGCACACCTGCAATGTCGAAGTTGTCAACACGGCGTCTGCGACATCCGCAACATCAAGCTCACATGCGTGACAGGGCCATAAATGATATGTCCCATCTTCGTCTTTTTTCATAATGTTCAGATAGAAATCCAACACCTCTTTAAGGAACGGATAAATTTTTGTTCTTAGCTGCTCAACATCTCTGCGATAACGCCAGCAAAGACAGTGCATCAACGCTACATAGGAGCCGCCATAAAAGAAGCGATAATTTCCTACCCCCCCCATTACAGACTTACCAACAGCATTGAAACACATATCAAAATGAGCGCCGCTTACGCCCCATATTTCCAAAGCAAGCCGGCGGGCTGTAGGCAGGAATGATTCGTACATGTCAAGGAAAGACTCAAACAATTCACTGTGATTCAGAGCATGAACAGGGTAGAACGGGCACTGTACATTAAGATCGTTATGCATATCACCTGTCCATGGACTGATTTGAACCGGGCCGGTACTTGGGCCATAAAGAAGCCCCAGCAATCCAGGCATCGGCGCTTTCCTATAGTTGCTGCCGATTATATACAGTGAACTGTAGAATAGCTGCTCCAGGGCCTTGTCGCCGAGTTCTACCCACGATTTCTGCCAGTAATCGTGCCACCAGGTGGTGTGAGTTTTCTTTTGCTGTTCGTGGCTTTGGGCTATTATGCTATCCAGTTTTTCGTGTGCATGTTTAAGTGGATCATCACATTCGCGGCCGGAGGCAACTGTGATAAAAACATCAAAATCGCCGGTTACACTTATAATGCCGAAACGGCCGACGACTTCGTTTTTTACCTGGCCTAATTCTGGTGGCCGCCATTTAGGACGCAACAATTTTTCAGTTTCGGCCCTTAAAGCATTCGATTTTCTGGGGATTACCTGGATAGCCGCGACATAATCGCCGCATTCGGGTACTGACATTTTCATTACAATACGCCCATTTTCACTACTAAGAACCGCTTCAGGCAGTTCGATGTCATAAGGCTTTGAAAAATACAGCTTTGTCATAAATGAAGACAGCGGTGAAACATCACGAACATTTATTACGAGTACATCTTCGGCGGCGTGCATGAACGATTCTACTTTAGGATGACAAAGATGCTTATCAAGCTGCAAATATAAAGTGGCATCGTGCAGACTCATCCTGCTATGCACGTTCGGCGGAGCTGCCAGTGTGCCTGCCCCAGCACTGGTTGCAAGGTCCATAGTCAGAAGGCAGCAGCTCTTCGGGCCCAGACCTAATATTTCTGAGTTAATCATCTCCCTGTCACGGAAATCTCTTATGGAAGCTCCGTCGCGAACCATCTGTTCGGCTTCATCGGGCGGTATTATCTCTCTAACATCATGAACTCTGCCATCGATTATATCCGTTTTATTCACCACCCACTGGAGGGACTGGTCGGCATAAAAGACAGAGCCCATACTTCCATTGCCGAGCAGAAAGCCGTCCTGCCAGCAGCTTGGCGGCGTTTCGTAAATAATGTCATATTGAGATATGAATTTTTTCCAGTCCATTTTTGCTCCAAAGATTACTTTTTATAGGGAATACGAATTATCAAAGGCCTAAATGCCTCACAAAGGTGTTTTATCGTCCAGGTTTGCCGATTATCATTTGTTTGCTGAGAAGAGACATTCAACTTTTCTAATTTGCCCTGATCCGAGACATAAAGGGCTTTGTCGGCAGGCAGAGTGGTTTCGTGTACAAAGGTTACCTTGATTTCGGAACAAGAATCATAAGACGGATTGGTCAGGCACGCTGTCAAAATTTCGCCGTCATCCCAGCACTGTACAAAAAAGTCTGTAGGCTCTTCTACAAATACTGGCAAAACTGATTGGTCCATCCATTCGATTATTTTTCTCAGCATAAAGCCACGCTGATAACACAGCAAATGTCGAGCATCACCGTCGTCGGCTGATATCCGATGGGGCAGCACAGCGACTTTGCCTCCACGTGAATTCTCATAAAGAACAACACCATTACAAACATCCTGACGCTCGGCATCAACGATGGTAGAGATAACTTTTACATCTTTACAGCGTGGTAGCAGATTGGAAATACCATCTACGTTATTCTTAAGCGTTATGTAGGTATCGGTGTACGGGCCGTTGAACTCTGCATCCTTACATTCCTCCGCCATCCAGGATTGGGGTGTCTCTCCGATAGTTACACCGATGTCATTGCTATAGCCTATATCCGCCAATGTTTCGGCGGCGACGGCATCGAGAATTACGCCCTGGCTGAGAATCTTTTCTATTCTATCTTTGGATATCGCTCTGACGGAGTCGCCGGCCAAGAGCTTTACGGGGGATTCGTCAAGAGTATAACACAGGCCCAAGCCACCAAAAATTCTGGCCAGAACAAACGCCGGCCAAACCAGATCACTGGCGGCGTTTACTTTTAATTTTGACTCTTTCGCTGAGTTAAAATCAAAGATCATCTGTATGCCCTGCTTGGTACCGTTTTTGGGTCTTATCTTGTAAACCGTATCAAAGAATGGTTTTTCTTTTGGCAGGTTCTCGCGATATGCTGGCTCGATATCAACATGGTCACCTACATAGCCGGCTAGCGAAATCGCCATATTCGGCATCCCTTTCAAAAGCGATTGTAAAATATCAAATCGTACAACAGTCATACTTTTGGACATGCGAGTAAAGGGAGCTGTCTCTATCTCTGGTGTATATTCAAAATCCAGGCCAGATAGATAATAATTTGTCATCTCCATATATATTGTACCTGCTGGAATTTGGCGGTGGTTGTCATCGGAATACGGGCCGATACAGGGTCGAATTATCGGCCTGACACCATCTTCCAGCTTTTCGAGAACATTGGTCAGGGTATGACCTACGACCGGCAGCGGATGAACACATGGAACCATCATTCCCATCGCAATATCAGGATTAACCTCATGAACGGCACGAGCCAGGTCGTCTGCCCAGCCAACAAGACTTTCTCCGAGCATTTCAATCCATTGCTTTCTGGTATCAGGGTCGTTATAAAGAGCCCCTTTCAATTGTTCAGGGTTCCATTGCCGGCCGGTAACCTCAGAAAACAAGCTCAGATGTAACGGGCAGAAACAGCCCCAGTGCGTTTTAGTCGCTTCATAACGCAAATCATCATCAATGTAGAAATATTCGGGGTTACATTCAGCGTAAATTTTATATATCTCTAAGACGTGCTTTTTGAGAGCCGGGTCTGCGGGACATGGACTGGTATAGGTGAATTGGCCGTCAACGTCGGTCTTCCAGTATTTAATATCGGGGAATCTCTCGCGGTGATCCCATCGGCACATATCCATCCCGAATGTAACGCCCATAAAGAGGCCGAGTTTTATGCCGTGTTTGCCGAGTTCTTCGCTTGCATATTTGAGCGTTTCGGTTTCTTTGCGGGCTATATCAGTGGGGATCATGTTCCAACCCATGTGCTGATGGGCACACATGAGCATTACATGCTCGGTGCCAGTAGCCTTGCAAAAATCGATCATTTCCCCGACTCGCTGCTCAGCGCACCAATACGGAAGATAATAGCGGAGAATATAATTAACGGTGTCAGGTTTAAATATACGTTTTTGTTTTGCCAAAATTGCAGCTCCTTATTTTTTAATTTTCCATTTCTTTTTCATAGCCAACATCTCTTTGTTTAGCTTGATTTTACGAGAGGTGATCTGATTTTTCTTATCATATATCCAGTTGCCTTGAATATCACGCAATACTGGCATACGTTTGGCTACTGCCGGAACCTTCTTAGCTCGGCAGGGTTTGTCAGCGTACCAATACGCGGTACTGCTCATCTCATTACAGACATGATTGCCGTGGCCGTGCTCAATGGTAACCTTAATTTCCTTTTGAAATCGGACGGGGTTTTCGATGTGATGGACATAGCTGCTCTGGTAGCCTCCGCCGGTAGAGTGCCTCGGACAAAGTAAAGCATTTTCGCCCTGCAGGGTGTTCTTCTCAAAGATCGAGGAACCGTTATGCAGAAAGGCATTATCCTGCATTCCCCAAGCCTGATTGAGATAATCTTCTCCTCCGGTGCCATGCAGATCGGGTGGCCATTTATACCCGTCAACCCAGATCATATCATCGCCTTCACCCCACCAGGTACCCTGAAAATTACTGACACTGATATTGCAGCCGATATAATGGCCGCGACCTTTGGTTTCAAGGATAACATAATTATTATCCCACGCAGTGCGCTGCTTGTTGGCAATATCTGCTTCCGGCGTGTTAACTAATATCTCATGTGCCCAGCCGCCAAATGGGTTTTCTCTGTGCCATTCGGTGTGGAAATAACCAACCCTATCCGGAATTTCATCGTATGTTTCGTAGTCAACATAGAAAAATTGTCGGTGGTCTTCTTTGCTCTCATTGATAAGCTCTACTACAGCCCGCTTTGCAAAAGGCATCTGAACATAGCAGTTTAACGCACAGCCTTGATTAAACTGGTTGTCAAAAAGTGTTGATGCTGAAAATAGAAGGGACTGATAGGAATTGACTATCCCATGGCCAAGACCAAAAAAATCGCCCAGCGGACAAAGCACGCTTGGGTACTTTGCATCATCCCAGGTTATTTTCAGCAAGCACTCGCGGTAGTGATTGGGCTGCGTCATCCATATATGCGTAATGCAGCCGGGGCCTTTGATGTCTGCCAAAACTTTGCTCTGGCCAGGCTTGATAAGCCAACTATCTGCGTTGCGTCCCGTTTTGTCCCAGGAAGAAAACCTTCCTGTTTTATGCCTCTTGATTTTTGTAAGTTCACTAAGCATAATTAAAAAACCTTTTAGGTTAAGATGAGAATTTGTGTGAGTCTGTCAACTGTTTCAGATTCATTGAATCCTTAGTTGCTTAAATTCGTCCTCGATATGGGGCTGCATAACCCAAAAAGTTTTCGGGTCATTTTGGGGATTAGCGAAAGTTAAATAAGCTGTTCCGTGATTATGCCTATTGATCGTACCCTGACTTGTCTCATCGCAGGTCGATATAAATTTCATGACCTCTTCAGCTGTGCATTTACCACCATGCTGTTGAGCGAAATTGATAAGATTATCACGCCTTGCGTGTGTTGTCTCTGATTCTGGGAATTCACTGGCACCCATAGCGGCCAATTGTTTTTTGATCTCATCATCGACAACATGATTTGTTATCGCGGCACAGTCCTGGGCCGGTATCTCAAATAAACCGGCAGTGGTATTGTGGGCACAGAAAATTCCGCCGTTTGCATCGACACAAACCATATTCATCGTAAATGGATGCTCCTTGCAAAAATCTCTGACCTGGTCCACTGTTGTGCAAGTCTGCATTATTATTCTTATCGCCAAATCCTGATTGATCGCATTGTCAAGTTTCTTTAAGTCAGGAAGAACCTGGGACGAAATGCCTATAGAAAGGCCTTTTTCATTAGTGGTTCTGGAAGCCCAACTTGTTCCTGTAATAGGGAATGTAATCATAGCATAGCCATCATCAGGCTGGAAACACACGGGACCACAATATAATTCAACAGGATCGTCCAATGCCCCTGTGCAAGCCACGGTGCCATCATCGAGAGTAATTGCGAAGCTTGAACAGGCTCGCCCAGGCTTGCCGTAATAGCTGTATTGCCATGCGCGTAAATTCAAAAAAAGTATATCCTTAAAACTGACGTCCAGAGCCTGTCCAACGCCTGCCATTTCTTCCAAGAGCCAGGGCCAGTTATCTGACAAAATAGACTCCTGGTTGTTGACCCATTTGTGAAAATCAGGATCATCCAGCGGCAGGGGGTCGGGTGGTAGGCAATTTCGTTCGACGAGGATGCTTAGATTTTTGCGGATTCCATCGGCACATACTTTACCATATTCTTGGCCAATTTGGCCGGGGGTACCTTTAAGTGTAATCATAATATTGTCTCCGGAATTGAATATTTTTTTGAAAGAAAGGTTGGAACATTATTGTTATTTGAACTCTCCTCTGATTACCATAAGCCTTACTGTCTTAAGAACCTCCTCAGCTTTCTTCTGCCGGTCAAGCATATCTTTCATTGTCGCGAGCATGTCAGCTTCTTCAGTGATTTTGCACTGATTCATTTCTGCGCTCGGCTGGAGTTGTTTGAGAAATTCGCCTCCATTTGGAATACTTTTGGAAAATTTTTTGATTATCGTCCGCAACTGTTTTTCAATTATCCGCATATCCATGCTATATTTTGTTTTTTTCCAGTTATCAAACGACCCAAAAAGCAACTGCCCGAATGCCGCAGGTTCATGAAAAGAACCGCTAGTCTGGGACCAGCAGTCTAAAGAAATAGGTGCAACAACAGATCGTGTACGATTCAGATTTAATCCCCACAACTGGCCCGTTTTCGGTGTGTCACCAATTAACGAAAATGGTATCGTCGCTTCAACTATCCATGCATCCTTTTCATAACTAACTGCTGCCCTGAAGTCCTCTACGTTGCCTCCGTGTGGCCCGCCATATCCTTTATGCGCCAGAAGCGATCCGCCACTGCTGACGAGGTATTGGTTATAAGTAGAGCGGTCAAGATTAATATCGATAAAGACCTCAACAGATTCACTGAAACCATCTTTGATTTTTAGCGCCTGCAATACCTTGTCCATCTGGGGCTCGCAACATCTAAAAGCCACCAGCAAATCTTTTTCTGTCATTCCGATTTTTACATAAGTCTGAGCCTCAGCCAGGCCGGAACGTGTCCGTAGACAGGTGAAATCGCTCGTTTCAACCAGGCCCTGCCAGCAAGCATCGTCAAGTTTTCCGTCAATTACCGGCGACTCCTTCACGGATGGAACGGTATAAATTCTCTGGGGAACTTCCTGGCCTGAAACGAATGACACTGCTACCAGAAAAATAATCGCTATTAGAAAAATTTGTTTAATCATTTTTTATCTCCTTGCTGAGTTGAATTATATTTATCTTTTCACCTTCACTTGGGCTGTTACACCGCTGGTTACATCGCGAACTTTTATAGTAAATTGGCCTTTATCATTCCAGGCAAATGGAATCTCTGTCTTTGCTTTGCCGTTTGTCGCAAGAATGTTTTGTGAATACCAGCGGAGTTCTTTGCCGTCCGGGCCAGATACGGAAAGATGAAATACATGCCTGGCCGGGGCGACTTTGCTATTGGTTTTAAGAGCCATATCAACAGAGTTTCCATTAGTAGTGAGACTTATACCGTCTACACGGTAAGGGCTGACCGCAAACAATTGAGCCTGATAATCAAGTTTGACCGGCATCGTATTCATATGGCCGAGAAGTTTGCCCTGGCGGACATCATAGACGTAACCCTTACGACCAAAATCAATCGTTGCGGAGTATTCGCCATTGTCATATAGGAAATACGACCGAATCAGCCCGACAAGTTCCACACCGCCGGCATCAAAACGCGTAATCTCCACAGGTGGAATATCCTGGCCTGTAACTCGCACAGCGGGTTTGATATTGGCGTTTTCCGCCAGCAGTTTTACCATCTCATTCCATCGGCCTTCAAGTTTTCTCCAGTCTTTGCTCGTTGATTTGTGAATTGGACCATAATCATTCCAGGACTCACCGTAAATGACCGCCTTTTTGCCGTCTGTAAACAGCTCTTTCAGAAAGCTTTGTTCTTGCTGTGCACCTTTTTCATTATGCAGAGCCGGGGTAATATCAGCAAACACAACACCGCCTTTCTCGGCGAATGAAATAATCTGCTCAGCTTCCTTTTTAGAGATGGCTCGACTGTGCGGCATAAAGAAAGCTTTGAATCCATCCTTGGCAAGCTTACCGTTTTCTACCTGCTCATAAGAAACGAATTCATACTGGAGGCCGGCATCTTCGAGCATTCGCGCAACCGACATAACGGCATCGACCCAGCCGTTGCACCAGCTATTGGTGGTCTTTTGGTAGAAACATTCAGTTATTCTGGAACTCTCAGAGAAATGAATCGCTATCTTGTCGTTTTGTCGTTTACCTGCCAAAAGCAATTTGCCAATGCCGCCTTTAATCTGGCGAAGCGCTCGTGTGCGAGCCTCCATAAACGGCAGAGCCGTCATATCCTGAGCATGCCCGCTCATTGGCCCGGGTGAACCGTTTGTCCAGAACCACGAGGAGTTAAGCGAATGAAACAGGCTGTACCAGGGGTGATAATGGCAATATTCGATAGTGCTCGGCCCAATGCACCACGTCGGGCCGTATGTGCCGTACCACAGGCCTCGAACAGTATCAGCAGGTGCGAACGAGCGAAAGATTTCCATCTGGAGGTTTTCAGAATGATAAGAATGAAAAAGCTGAACATGTTTAGATAGCCGCCACAAGTCGCTGCCGATGTTTGGCTGAGTCAGTGAAAGGCCGCCGTCAAAACCAGTTCTGGCTCCGGGGTCATTAGCCCGCAGAGAATCGCCAACTGCTTCATAAAATTCTGCCCAGATAGCATCCGAGGCAAGCCGATGAACTACCCAAGGCGCATAATTGTTTGAATCTGTTGCCTGTTCAAGTGTTAACGGCATCACCTCTTACCAGTTAGCGTAAGCAGTCATCCATTCTTTGTTCAAGTCTTCAATACTACCGCCGTACATATGTTTTGCTTCCTGACGAAAACGCTTCAGGGCGTCTGGACCCCAGTCTAAATCCGGATCATGTGAATAAAGGCTCTCGTCTCCGTGAGACCAGACATAAGGGCCGTAAGGAGCATAAACCTTTGAATCAATCAGGAAGCTCTTTTTATGCTTCGACACGTACTGTTC
>CAZOPG010000002.1:0-21364 GCA_964581585.1 uncultured Planctomycetaceae bacterium
GGGCAGCGGCTTGAAGGTATCCGCCGGAATTGTATCTAAGGTCCAGAATTAAGGCGTCCAATCCGTTCTGCTCAATTTTGCGAAGAGTTTTTTCAAAGTCCGAGACAGTTGTACCGGAAAAATTCGTTATTCTCACATAGCCTATCTTCTCTTCCAGATCAATCAGGTACCGCCATAATCCCTCATCCGTCCGTTGCCAGCCGCGTATAGTTGGCACAATTATTTTTGCCCTTGTGATAATTATATCTTCGGTTTCTTCCCGGTCTTCATGCTTAACGGTAAGTCTAACTTTCGTCCCGGCCGGGCCGGTAATTTTGCTGACGGCACAATTAATTGTCATATCCTTAGTACTCTCGCCGTCAACAGCTTCAATTATATCACCGGCGTCAAGACCTGAATAATATGCAGGCGTACCGGGCAGCAGGCTGATTGCCTTTAGCCGACCGTCCGCATTTGAAATCTCAATACCGATACCCGTAAACTCGTTGGTCATACTCTTCTCAAAATCCCTCGTCTGCCACGGCCAAATGAGAGTGGTATGAGGGTCCAAGGAATCTAAAGAGGCCTCGGCAAACTGTGCGATCAGGATTTCTTTCGGCAATTTTATTGTTGCCTCGTTAAGGGCAAGAACTTTGTTAAATACGCCGACAAATTTATCCTTGCCCGTACCAGCAAAGGTTCCTTCAAAGTCGGCTTTTAGCCCACTCACTGCCTGCAAAAAAGCGGGAATTTTCTCTCTGTTGAACTCAATATCGATAGAATCAAATGTTTCCAGTGGTTGAACACCACCCTCTGGCAATGGCGATTCAGTAGGCATTGAGCTAAGCTGGGAGGCAGATTTGGCGGAAGTGTTCGCATCGGCAAAACGTAAGACTTCGGCTAGCAATTCACATCGCTGAACAGATTTGGTTACCATATCTCCATAATCAACCATTCCAACATAAGCCTGACTAAGCAGGTCGATGGCACGGACGAACATTTTCTCTTTTATGCCTTCATAACGGTCCTGGTAGCTTTCACAGGGACTGTCCTGCAGAGCAGCTTTTATCATGAGCTTTCCCGTAAGACGTTCCCGTGCATTTGTGTACTTTTTGTCATCCTCGTACAAAGCAGCAAGCCAACTGTATCCTTTTATCAAAGCATCAAGCCATTGGCCGTCGGCTTCAAACTGGGCAGCTGTGTTTTCAGCTTTTTGAATTGTCTGTTTTACAAAAGTATCTTCAAGAAATACTTTTTTCTGTTCAGCGTCAGCAAACTCATGAACCTTCAAAATAACGGTAAATACTTCAGAGAGATCGTTCGGCTCATTGACCTCGGCTTCTTTGCGAATCTTTTCCAGCTCAGCCATCTGTTCGGCATAAGCATTTTCCCGCAATATATTCCTGCCGTTTTCGATTGACTCGTATTCGGAAATGATCTTTTTCAGTTCGACAAGCTGGTCGCTATTGATCAGGGCTACATCATTTGACTCAATAATCTCCCTTGCCAGATCGAACCGGCCTTTGTATATTTCCGGAAAGAGGCGACTAATCCCTTCGGCAGAGTTGTCAGTGGACAAAGCGGCAAGAACTACCTCAGGCTCAGCCGTTTCGGTCTCGGTGGGAGCTTTTTTAGGTAACTGCTTCGACTGTACACATCCGACCAAAAGGGACAGAGTAATGGCCAGCAACAGAAGAGAAAACGGTTTTAATTTCTGCGTTATCACGGATCACTCATCAATAATTAATTATTATTTACCAAGGCACTCAGCAGCTTTGCCGGCACAACCGAGAATACCAAGCTTATGTGTTACCATGTCTTTAATAGCTTCTCTGGCTGGGCCGAGATATTTCCGCGGGTCAAACTCAGCGGGGCTCTCGGCATATACCTGCCTGATCTTGGCGGTCATCGCCATTCTCAGGTCGGTATCAATATTGATCTTGCAGACGGCCATTTTTGAAGCTTTGCTTATCGCGTCTTCGGGAACGCCCATAGCGTCTGGCATATCGCCGCCGTACTTGTTGATAAGGTCCTTGAATTCCTTCAAGACACTGCTGGAGCCGTGCATGACAAGGGGGAAACCGGCAAGCCTGTCGGCGACACCCTGTATTACGTCGAATGCAAGCGTGGATGCGGTTTTAAATTTATACGCACCGTGACTTGTCCCGCATGCGACCGCCAGCGAATCGCAGCCGGTCTTTTCGACAAATTCAACTGCCTGGTCAGGGTCGGTCAGATGGTTTTTAATATCATCAGCTGAGACGCCGACAACATCTTCTTCAATGCCGCCGAGTTGGCCGAGTTCTGCCTCGACAACAACGTTATGTGCATGGGCATATTCAACGACCTTCTTGGTAATAGCTATATTCTCTTCAAATGAATGGTGCGAAGCGTCGATCATGACGGAGGTAAAACCATCGTCAACACACTGTTTACAAACCTCAAAAGTATCTCCATGATCAAGGTGCATCACGATTGGAATGTCAGGGTTCTCCTCGACAGCCACATTGATAATCGCTTTTAGATAGCTCATGCTCGCATAGGCACGGGCACCCTTGGATATCTGGAGAATCAGAGGAGCCTTTTGCTCGGCAATAGCAGAGACGATTCCCTGCGTAATTTCCATATTGTTCACATTAAACGCGCCAATGGCATAACCGTTTTTGTACGCCATTTCAAACATTTTCTTCGTGTCAACCAAAGCCATGATCTTCCCTTCTAAATAAATATTATTACTACTACAGAGCAACTTAGCTCTACAAAACCTTGTTTTCTGCTAAAATCCCGAGGCCAGGATGGCCATTACGAGCGTAAAGTCCTGAATTTCGAACAATATCCAATTTCAAAACCTGGATTGTATAATCTTTGTTGTTTATTTTCAAGAGAAACTTTGTGAACGATTACAAATAATGCTGTCGCACAAGACCGCAAACCGCCAGTTTGGACAATAAAAAGCCAGCCTTTCGCAATCAAGCAAAAGGCTGGCAGTATACTCACAGAATTTCAAATATTCTTGATGTTACGAAGGATCATTCACGAGATACGAATCCGTTTTACTCGCAGAGTTGTGAAAATCTGGGTTCCTTGACAGTTCACCGATCTGTTTCTTCTTCTGTAGATCGCTTGTTTCGGCTGGATCCCAAACTGTGTAGATATTGTCTAACTCGACAGAACAGTTTGCGCTTTTCTCGAACTTCACGTGGTAGTCAGCATACAGAACATTCTGGCCGTCCCTCTGGTGTGTACCGGAATTCTGCCTCTTGACGGTGCTGGGCTTAGGCTTTGAGGTGTCCCATTCCATAATATTGGGATAAAACTCGGGATCTGTTACAGTCGAGTCACAGAATGGATTGCGATCAGCCATAATAGCCTGTGATGGCAGGGTTGTCACACCAGCCACATAAACCCCGTAGTTTGCGGGTGTATTTTCGGAAGCAGTATTAGAGTAGGGCATCTGATAAGCATAGCTCTGATGTCCTTTGCGGCGGATACCGGCGCGGGTATTATCAGGTAAGGCAGCAGCACCGCCGAAGTCCCAGAGATCGACATAACTGTTAGTGCCGCTGGCGATAGCGCCAGCATCATCATAAGGAGCCATATCAAACTTTGCCTGTTCGCCACCAGGACAGATGAACTGATCCGGCCCGACATCCGCGTACTTGATCAGCAAAAACAAGCTGGAACTTATGGTAGCCCCGTTGCCTGGGCCGGCTGGTGTGTTTTTTGACGGATCAGCCGTCTTATCGCCCCAATCCCAGGAACACTCCGACTCCGTTGTTACCGATACTGGGGCGCCGCCAGGACAATTCATCGTGCCGCTGGTATCGTATAGATTACCACCTCCACCAACCGCAAATCTTTCATAGCTGTCGTCATTGCTGTAAATCAGCAAAGCTTTGCCAATACCAGACAGATTTGTCGCACACATGATACGCTGTGCCATCTGCCTGACCTTACCAAGAGCTGGCATCAATATCGCCAATAGCATTGCTATAATAGCGATAACAACGAGCAACTCTACAAGAGTAAAACCTTTCTTTTTCATTTTTCGCCTTTCCATTTTTCAACTCCTTTTACTTAATTTCCGAGAGATTCGTACAATTTTTGCTCTCAGTAACGTTTTTACCTAAAAAAATTAGAACAGTCCATACATCGGACAAAACCACAAACGTACTATACGAATCTCTTCATTTTTTTTAACTGAAGAGCAAAAACCTCGTTTTAAGTGTGTCCAGCCGATACCATTGTCAAGGACAGCATCAAACCAGCACCGTGCGCACGCTTTCGGACCATAAAAAGGCGACACATATGAAGTGGAATAAAAACAGGCGGGTAAAAAAACTAATGAAAAACATTAAATTATAATAACGGTCTTACTAAATATATAATAAAAACACCTAACCTGCCTGACCTTCTCGCCACTGCACTATGTATAAGTTAGCATAGCTATCCAAGTTAGTCAATCTTTTTTTTTGATTATTTCAAAATTTTGCATCAGTTTTTTTGCGGATTTTGGTCCCAAGGTGACAGTTTGGACCTTTTTTGCCACAGTGTTATCGGGCCTTGCAACCTTTTTTTATTGTGATTTTCACCTTTTTCTGAGTCCTAAACAGGCAGAATTATTGCTGAACGGTCATAAAACATCTTGACTTGCCACTATAATAGGCGTAGACTGTCGAGGTTTTGAACTATTCGAGCACCCAAATTGTAACTGTTAACAAAGAAAGGAATTAAGAAAAATGGCCTCTCAAGACCAGAAACAACTATTACAGAGCAAAATGACCAGCGAAAACTTTGACAAGTTAATAGCCCTTAATAACCCTAAACTGCACAGCTTTGTCGCCAACGCTATTGAGCTAACAACACCTGAATCTGTATTTGTATGTACCGATTCGGACTCTGACATCGCTTATATCCGGCAATTAGCCGTTGATTCCGGCGAGGAAAAAGCCCTGACGATAAAGGGGCATACCTACCATTTCGACGGCTATAATGACCAGGCAAGGGACAAGGCCAATACCAAATATCTATTGGCACCAGGCCAGGACCTCGGCAAAAGAATCGCCTCAATGGATAAAGAAGCCGGCGAAGCTGAAATAGCCGACTTTATGAAGGGTATTATGGCAGGCAGACAAATGCTGGTGTGCTTTTTCTGTCTTGGCCCGACAAAATCCGACTTTTCAATATCCTGCGTGCAGATAACGGATTCGCCATATGTCGCTCACAGTGAATTTATTCTTTACAGGCCCGGCTATGAGCAGTTCAAATCTATCGGTGACAGTCCTGAATTTTTCAGATCCCTGCACAGTGAAGGCGAACTTGAAAATTCCGTCAGCAAAAACATCGATAAACGGCGTATCTATATGGACCTTAATGATGAGATAGTATATTCAGTGAATACTCAATACGGCGGAAACACGATCGGCCTTAAAAAGCTTTCACTGAGATTAGCGATAAACAAATCTTCAAAACAGGGCTGGCTTGCCGAGCATATGTTCGTCATGGGCGCTCACGGACCAGGCGGCAGGGTAACTTACTTTACCGGCGCATTTCCTTCTGCCTGCGGCAAAACTTCCACTTCGATGTTGCCGGGACAAACAATTGTCGGTGATGACATCGCCTACATGCGTAAAAAAGACGGCCAGATACGCTGCGTCAATGTTGAAAAAGGTATTTTTGGAATTATTCGGGATGTCAACGCCAAGGATGACCCGGTAATTTATGATGCTCTGACAAAACCCGGAGAAGTTATTTTTGGGAATGTGCTGATTAGCGACGACAAAAAAACCAACTGGCTCGGTATGGGCTCGCAGCTGCCTGATGAGGGAACAAACCACAGCGGAAAATGGCACAAAGAAAAGACCGACAGCAAAGGCAATGAAATCACCGCGTCACACAAAAATGCACGATATACTTTGAGCATTTCAGACCTTGCCAACCAGGACCCAATGATCAACGATCCGCAGGGCGTACCCGTAGGTGGCGTTATTTATGGTGGACGCGACAGTAATACATGCGTACCTGTTGAGCAGGCTTTTGACTGGACAGAGGGAATCATCGCAAAGGGTGCTTCGATTGAGTCTGAAACAACAGCTGCGACACTCGGCGCCGAAGGCGTTAGAACTTTCAACCTGATGTCTAACCTGGACTTCCTTTCGATTCCACTGGGCCAATACATTCAGAACAATCTGGATTTTGCCAAAGGCATTGATAATCCACCGGCAATCTTCTCTGTCAATTATTTCCTCAAAGACGAGCAGGGAAACTACACCAACGGCATGTCTGACAAACTCGTCTGGATTCTCTGGGCGGAACTTTGTGTTAACGGCGATGTCGAAAAAATCAAAACGCCGACAGGATATATTCCAAAGTATGAAGATTTGAAAAAGTTGTTCAAAGACAACCTGGATGCCGATTACACCGAAGCTGCTTATATAAAGCAGTTTTCGATTCGTGTTCCCGCACTGCTCGCCAAGATTGAGCGGATAAGAACGGTTTACACTGAGCAGGTCTCCGATACACCGCAAATTGTTTTCGATGTATTCGACAAACATCAAAAATGCCTGGAAGAAGCTAAGGCAAAATACGGAGATTGCATTTCGCCGTTAGAGTTGAAAGATTGATAGGGAGTTTCAAGTGAAGCCCGAATTACTCGCACCGGCTGGCAATCTGGAAAAGGTAAAATGGGCGATTGCCTACGGTGCTGACGCGGTATATTTCGGTACTGAGTTCGGCTCACTACGAAGTTTTGCAGGCAATCTAACTCTTGATGAAGCCGAGGATGCATTAAAGCTCCTGCACAAGCATAATAAAAAGGGCTACATCACGCTCAATATCTATCCGTTTTCGGATGAATATGAAAAGCTTGTCAGCATCGCCAAAAATCTTGACGATATGGCTGCCGACGCGTTCATCATATCAGACCTCGGACTGCTAAGTGAGCTTAATCGGCTCGGCCTTAATGCTGACCTCCACATAAGCACGCAAGCTAATACTATCAGCAGTCAAGCGGTACTTGCCTACAAAGAACTTGGCGCAACCCGTGTCAATCTTGCCAGAGAACTCAGCCTTGCCCAGATAAAACAAATCCAGAAAAATATCAAGGGCAAAGATATCGAAACGGAAGTGTTTATTCACGGCGCGGTTTGTTTTTCATATTCAGGACGATGCGCTATCAGCGATTATCTTACCGGCCGGCGCGCCAACCGTGGCGAATGTACCCATCCATGCCGATGGGAATATGCGGTAATGGAAGAACAGAGACCGGACGAATATTTTCCGGTTTTTGAAGACGACAGGGGACACTACATTTTCAACAGCAAGGACCTTGCCCTGTTTCCATTCGTGCCGGAGTTAACCTCAGCGGGAGTAAACTCATTTAAGATTGAAGGCAGAATGAAATCGGTTCACTATATCGCTTCGGTAGTATCATTTTATCGACAGATAATTGACGGCAAAAATTTTACCGAACAACAAGGCCTCGAACTTCTCAGCAGAGTCAGAAACAGGGGTTACTCTTCTGGCTTTATGAAAGGTTCAGTTGGACCGGAAGATTATGCCTTTGAAAAAAGCCAGTCAAATTCGAATGCTGTTTTTGTCGGCAATATCCTCGCTGAAAAAATAGATAATTATTCTGTATGCGAAGTGAGAAACAAGATGCACGCCGGCGAATCGCTTGAAATTCTTTTGCCCAACGGTAATCTTGGCAAAATAACACTGCCTAAACCGCTATTAACAAGCAAAGGCGAGCAGGTGGATTTCGCTAACAACTCACAGTTTGTTCTGCTTAGCGATGATTTGCCGGAGTACACAATTTTAAGAAAGCTGCTGAATTAGTTAGGAAACGCACTGATCCAGAATTTGGCGAAAATCGCAAAATCGTGCATATTTACTACACAGTCCCTGTTTAGATCGGCGGGCAAATAACCCCAGAGGCCGCATTCATCATCGGCCAAAATATGATCCTGGAGTTGTCCAGCATCAAGGTACTTGTTGCCCAGCTGGTTATTGCAGAGCATTCCAAACGGGTATGAGTTTCCTAAAGTGCTAACCGCCACATCAATGCCTACTGTCAGGCCGGACTCTAGTGTTATCTGTTCATCGCTGAGGCGATGGCTCCACGGAACGATAGCAATTTCATAGGTCAGATGGCCGGCGATATTTTTGGCAACCACACCACCGGTTTCGTCGGCAACGTCAGGCGGGCCGGATGCACTGCCAAAATAGCAATATGTATTTGTTTCGCCCATACCATCGTTTCCAATGAAAAACTGCTGTGCCTGATCGTTTCCGCCGGTGCCGTAATTTATTACATTGGAATTACCAGCGTCAACGTAAAGTTCGATATCGTCTTGAGTGTTCCAGCTATCGAAAGGTTGCAGGACAAGATCACTGTCATCACATTTGAGAGCCATATAAATCAGGTTTGTTGAGGAACTCCATTTCAGAGAATAATATGCGCCGGTAACGTCCTGCGGACTGCCGTTATAGATTTTGTCGATTGGAATCCAGTCAGCATTCTCCCAATCGTTCAGATTGCCGTCTATTACGGCGGTGCCGACCAGTATCGTCCAAGGTTGGTTACTTCCGCTTTCATCAAGGCAGAGGCAGCCGTCCTGTCCGGGATTTGTGCATTTCAGCCAGTCCCCTGCAAGTTCAGCCAAATCTGTGGCATCCTGGTCCCCGTCTCCGTCGAAGTCCCCCTGCAAGGGCAGAGCCAGCAGTTCGATGCCCCCATTGCCAGAATAGTATTTATCCAGATGGTTGTTCCAGTGTTCGTGTACACCTAAGCTTTGGAGCCCTGTTCCATCTCTTTCCGGGTCGTAGAATGTTTCGGAATCCGGCGAATCTGCTATAGCAGCTTCGTGCAAATAATCTTCCTCTCCGCCCTGCAAATCGCCAAGGCCTTCTGTTCCTCCTGTTGTGATGCGTGGCCATTCCTGACGCAGAAAATCGTATGCCACCGAATCGATAGCAACCGGGTCCTGCGATACGAACAGACTTGAAGGCCAATCTCCATTAAATGGCGGCATATTCCACTTAAACGGTCTGCCTTCCCAATAATATCCACCATAAAGGCCGTCTATCAGGTATAGAACAGTTTTCCCACCAAGTTCTGAATGGCCGGTGATGTCCACGTGTGCCCTGTAATATCCTGTTCCAGGGGTCCAGCCTGGATTTGGCAGGCTCAGGTGGAGGTCGTAGTATCCCGCCGTGTTTGGCAGACGGATTAACGATCCATAGTGATTCTTAGCGCAGAGAGTAACGCCGGAAGAATGCCCTTTCAGGCAGGCGAAATTTATCAGGTATTCGGCTTCTGCGTAACTGAGCGGTAGATAATCCTGTATTTTACCATCAGCTTCGGATGTGCTCCAATATATCGGTGTTTCGCAAGGATCTCCCTGCGAAGAAACTGCGCCGCGCCGACCCAAATCACTTGTCCAGGCGAGATAATGAACGTCGGGAAATTCCGCACGGCAATAATCCCAGTAGTGGTTTGGAAAATCGCAAGTCGTATCACCCACGGTGATATCGTTTTGATCCACTCCGACCACGTTGACAAGTTGATCTAAAAGTGCCAGAACCATCTGCGGCGATGTGTTTACCCAACCCTTCCAATTTATCTGGTTGCCGCTGGCGTCAATATTGTTGTGCCCCTTATTTACAGTTACCATATTGAGCTTGATTGTAATTTTCTCGCCCGGCTGATAGCCTATATCCGGTTTGAGCCTGTTTTGGTTAAAGTGTCGGAATATCGTGTCCCAGGCTGCAAAATCATTTACTTCCCCAGCCAATGCTCTTATCGAACTCGACATCATAGAATCAACTACGTTCTGGTCGGTATTAGAACTTTCCCACCAATAACCAAAAACATCTGTGCCCTCTTCACCGTCCCATCCCGTATCTGTTCCTTCATAGGCCCAGCTTGTGGCGTTCGGATCGTGTACCCATACAACACGGCCCGGATGTATCCCCTTTCCGATTCCGATGGGGTCGTTAGCTATCACAGGGGCGGCGACCGCGGGTTTGGTAGGCATATTTTTCAGGGAAATCACCCCGGCAACAGCGGCAATTGCGAAACAAAGCACCGCCCAGCGGAAGCGGGATTTTCGCATTAAGTTTTTCCCATGCCGATAGGCCGCGGCTGAACCTATTGTACCGGCCAGCCAGACAACGAAGCCGCTTGCCAATGGCATTGCCACCCGCTGACATGGATACGCAGCCCGAGAAGGCTTCGGCAGAACACGTAGCAGGAACCATATCAAAGAAATCGTCCCCACCAGTGGAAACAGACATACCAACCACCAATTTCGTTTACCGTTATTGATTTGTTTGCCAGTTTTGGGGCACACCAAATATCGGTCTTCTTTTTTTTGCAACGGTAAGGTTATAATGTTTCCTCCATTACATTACCACCGTATTATACTCGTACTAGCTTCGAAAGTCAATGCCATAACGTTTTCTAAGCCAAAAATGCGTTTTTTTTAACTCAGTCCTATAACAAAAAACTGTACGAGGATCATTTTGGCCTTAAAGCTGGATTTTTTGGGACACAGCCAGATATGATAGTGGGAGATTATTTTTAATAGATTCGGGGGGTGTAGGCCGATAATATAGACGTAATAGGGTATTTTATTATGTTTGAAGCATTGGAAAATTTTCAGCAGTTGGCGATTCGTTTCCAGCAGCAGTTGCTCGGTGCACCGGGCCTGGTACTGGTTCTGGTTGGATTGTGCGTTTGGCTGGCGGGCCTGAGATGGCGTAAACTGATCGCCGCAGTTGCCGCTGCGCTGCTCGTTGGCTATCTGGTAAAAGTGTTGACTGATTACTCGCTAGTCGTTATCGCCTCAGCCGCTGCCGTTGCCGCTATTGTGGCAGCGGTAATCGAAAGAATTGCTGTAACTGCCCTGGCTTTATTGATAGGGATTTTCATAGTACTGGCAGTATTCGCCTGGCCGACTGTTACTTCTGCCGAGGGCGCGGCCGAGTCTGAGAGCGACCCTAATTCGACGACTTTCACCTGGCCTGTGTACGAGCTAAACGAAGAAACAATACCGGCGCCGAAGGCAATTGAGATCACAGCTTCTTACCTCGCCTCTTTTGCGGATAGGATGAAAAATGCATGCGCCAATCTTTCGACAATTAATTTTGCCGGTGCCGGATTCACGGCGATATTGATAGTTGTCATCGCGATGGTGGCTCCGAACTTTTTAATGTCCATAACCTTTTCGCTACTGGGAACGATCCTTATTGCCAAGGGAATGTTTCTACTGCTGCTGTATAAAGGTTCCGAGCCCATAACGCTTGTGGCGCAGGCCCCGGCAATTTATGGAATGGTTTTTGTGGCAATGGTAACCTTTGGTGCAGTTGTTCAAATGCTGCTGCAAAAGCCGTTACACAAACCAACCACAACAAGAAAACAAGATGATGAAGGAGATACAGAATGAATAGCCTTATGATTCTCGCAGAGACGGCGACAAAAGAATCTTCCAGCGAACAGATCGTGCCAATCGACCTGGTGTGGGAACAGATAAACTCGCTTACCTGGCTGCAGGCGCTGATCGCCCTGTCATTTGGAGCTGTTTACCTGCTCTACGGCTGGCGAATATTTAAGGTGCTTGCTGTTGTTAGTTTTGCGATGCTGGGCCTGTTCGCTGGAATAAAGATCGGTGAGATGCTCGGCTCAACTCTCTGGGGCGGAATAATAGGGCTGGTATTGCTCGGCGCCATCTCAATTCCTCTCATGCGATGGTCCGTCAGCATTCTTGGCGCTGTTGCAGGCGGAATTATAACGTCAGGAATATGGTACGCCTGCGCACTTCCCGAACAGTACATCTGGGCAGGTGCCATTATAGGCATCATTGCCGGCGGAATGATATCGTTCATCGTCTTCAAAATTTCCGTCATGCTATTCACAAGTCTCGGCGGTGGAATATTGATGATCATAGCGATGCTCTCTTTGCTATATCAATATGAAAACAGCCTCGCCGAACCGACCGATTACGTTAGCAATCTCGTAAACAATCACCAGTGGTTTCTGCCGGTCGTTCTAATGCTGACCACCGCAATTGGAATGATAGTGCAGAACAAACTCGTCAAAGGCTATTCCGAGTGGGAACTGTAAAATCTTAGGAAAAGCATTTACGATTTAGCCAGGCGGTCGGCAGGTGCGCCTTTGCCGCGGTAAACTATTACGCCAGTGGGGCATTTTGTCATTGCGGTCTCGAATGATTCGTCGGGGGTGTAATTGTTATAATTTAGCTTTGCGAAATTTCCGTTCATTGTGAATTGCTCGTTCTGCTTTGTACACATTTTGCAGCCGATACAGCCGACCTTGCACATTGAGCGGGTAGCTTTGCCGTTCTCGGCGCTGTGGCAGGCAACGGTCATCATATTTTCATTCGTAAACGGAACCATCTCAATCAGGTCTCGCGGGCAAGCTTTTGAACAGGCTGTGCAGCCGGTACATTTTTCATAGTCCACCACCGCCAGACCATCGACGACATGCAGCGCGTCAAACTTACAGGCCGAAACACAATCGCCGAAGCCCAGACAACCGAACTTGCACGCCTGTACATTAGCAATTGCATTGGCGGCAGTACAGCTTGGTATGCCTTCATATTTGCCGTGATAGGTTCTATCTGCTATATGTGAACGGCAGTGAACTATCGGCCGGACCGGGGCACTGCCGCCGCTGACCTGCAGGTTGAGTACTTCTGCGATTTTTTCTGAAACTTCCCCCCCACCCGGAGCACATTTGCCTATTAGCTCGACATCGGCGACAACCGCTTTGGCATAGGAACCGCAGCCGGCAAAACCGCATGCACCGCAATCAATATTCGGCAAAACTTCCTGCACCTGTTCGATCTTCGGGTCAATTACAACTTTCAGTTTTTCACTAGCGATGAGCAAAACAACTGCAAATCCGCCTCCCAGAACGAGCATAGTTACACCTGCCAGCCAAGCACTATTCCATAATTGAATGATATCCGCTAATAGCATAAAACTGTCCTAATCTTTTATTTTATCATTCCAGCAAAACCCATAAACGCCAGTGTAAGCAGCCCGGCGGTAATAAGTGTAATCGGGGCACCTTTTAGACACTGCGGCACGTCTGCCAATTTCAAATTTTCACGAATCCCGGCCATAATGCAAATCGCCAGGGTAAAGCCTATCCCTGCACCGAAACTTAGAACTATCGCCTCGATAAAGCTGTCGATCTGCCAAAGGTCAATAAACAGACAAAGGCCGAGTATTGCGCAATTGGTCGTAATCAACGGCAGAAATATGCCAAAACTCTCATACAGACTGGGAAAAACTTTTCGCAGATACATCTCAACCAACTGCACCGCCCCGGCAATAACAAGGATGAAACAAATATACTTTGTTACTTCCAGTCCGAACGGCACCAAAACGAGATTGTTTATCAGCCAGGTAAGTGTTCCAGCCAATGTAACCACAAAAGTTACCGCCATTCCCATTCCGAAAGCCATATCGATTCTGCCGGAAACACCGAGGTACGGGCAGATACCGAGAAACTTCGTAAACACAAGATTGTTGACAATTACAATAGATACGAAAGCCATTAACAGAATATGAAATGTGTCCATTTTATAATACCTTTAAGCTTTTTTTCTGCTTATAAGATTTACCAGACCGAGCATCAGGCCCAGCGTAATAAATGCTCCGACAGGCATCCTCATCGCCGCCCAGGGCACGAAACTCTTCCACATAACAGGAATTTCAAAAACAGCGCCCGTGGCGAGCAGTTCACGCACCGCTGCAAGTATGCACAAAACAATCGTAAAACCAAGTCCCATTCCAATGGCGTCAATAATACTAATGAATAATCCGTTCTTGCTGGCACAGGCCTCGGCTCGACAGATGATCACGCAGTTTACAATTATCAGCGGGATATACGGGCCAAGCGTTGCGCTCATTTCCGGCAGGAAAGCTTTCAGGAACAAATCCGCTATCGTTACAAATGTCGCTATCGTCAGCGTAAACATTAGTATCCGAAGATGCGGCTTAAGCAGATTACGCATAAGGCTAACGACGATATTGCTGCACAGCAGAACGAATAAAACACTTATTCCCATCGTCAGGGCCGGCTTAACCGCCGTTGTAACCGCCAGTGTCGGGCACATCCCCAGCAGCAGCCTGAAGACAGGATTTTCCCGCCAAAGGCCGGCCAGAAATGTATCGCCAATAGAAATTGTTTTATTTGTCGGCATTGCCAATCATTCCTTCTTTTGTTAACGCTGTTTTGATTTGTTCAATATAATTGTTGAAGATTTTTACTACCGCTTCACTGCTGACCGTAGCACCGCTGATAGCGATAATCTCATCGTCAATTTTATCAGCCGGGCCGGTCTTTGATAGATCAAGTTTTCCTGCCGGTGCACCATCAAACTGCCTGCGGTAATAATCGTTTTGAATTCTGTCGCCAAAACCAGGAGTTTCATTACTGGCCAGAACTTTGTAACTGCCAATAGTCTCAAACCTGAAGTCAACCGCAATTACCAATTCAATCTTATCAGCAAAGCCCGGCCCCTGGGCATCGAAGCAAAACCCAAGACAGCCACCATCATCTGAGACAGCTTTATAAATATCGGTTTTTGCTATCTTACCTTTACCCAGATCGACGGGAACATCTTCCAGCGTCAATTCAAACCTGTCGGCTTGACTAATTAATGCACTCATCAGGTTGTTGAGCTTATCAGTTTTATTAGCTTCGATCCTTGGCTGCCAGGCTGCGTAGGTTACAGCTATAAGCAAACCAAAGATAAAGGAAGAAACCATCAGTAGCCAACTCTGTTCAATAAAATGTTTCAGCCATTTAAGCATTTGGTTTGCCTCCGGCAGGAGTAAGTTTACAGAATCTGTCTATCAGGGGCGTAAGGGCATTCATCAGCAAAATCGAGAACATCATTCCTTCCGGGTATTCTCCGACGATTCTTATCAGCATAGTAACAGCACCTACACCTGCACCGAATATCCACATACCTCTTTTCGTAAGCGGCGCAGTTACCGGGTCCGTGGCAATAAAGAAAGCTCCGAGCAGCATTCCTCCGCCAAGCAGATGAGCCAATGGCGAAATATAAACCTGTGGGTTGATGAGATAGCCGATTTGAGCGCAAATAAATGCTGACACCAGAACCGCTGCCGGAATGTGCCAGCTTATGGTACGCTTTATCAGCAGATACGCAGCACCGATCAGCAGTGCTATCGCGCTGGTTTCGCCAAGACAGCCTCCGGTTGAGCCGAAAAACATTTGCTTCAATTGTTTATTTACAACATCAGCATTCTTTTCGCCTTGCCCGCCAGCTTTTATAGCTTCTTTGCTCCTAGCCAGTGGGGTGGCCTGCGTGGTAGCCTGGGTTAGGCCATCGGTGATCGGCCAGGCTGTTGCCGGCGCCGTCCAGGTTGTCATCATCAAACCAAAGCTGAGAGTCAAAAAGCACCTGCCAACCATTGCCGGATTAAAGATGTTCGAGCCAAGCCCGCCGAATACCATCTTACCTATTATAATAGCAAACGCCGAACCAATAACCGCTGCCCATAACGGCAGTCCTGCCGGCACGGAAAAGGCAAGGATGATTCCCGTAATGACTGCGCTAAGATCGCCCAGCGAGTTTGGCTTCTTTCTGATAACATTGCACAGCCATTCGGACAGCACACAGGTAATTACACAGGTTCCAATAAGAAGCAGTGCTCCCATGCGAAAATAAACCACCGCCATTATCATCGCCGGAATCATGGCAATAATAACATCCGCCATAACACTCCGTGTCGAGTGATGCTTGCTGATATGTGGACCTGGCGAAATTTTCAAAACATCCTGCATTTATTTTTATCCTTCAACTGTTTACTAAATTTCCTATTTTGGCATCAGTTTTTTCTGTCTTGCCAGCAAAACTTTTCCCGTCTTGATAAAGCCAGCCAGTTCTATATTAGCCGGACACACATAGCTGCAACTGCCGCATTCGATGCAAGCACTCATGTAATAATCCCCAGCCACATCAAGCATCTGATGCTCCACAGCGTGGGCTATTTTTGTTGGGTTCAAAGATTCCGGACAAACCTCGAGACAGCGTCCGCATCTTATGCAAGGTGTCTGAAGGCCTTTGAATTTAGCTTTTCCGATTTCCTTTTGTGTCAAAACCGTTATCGCGCCGCTGGTTTTGCTGATCGGCGTTGACATATCAGCGATTGCCAACCCCATCATCGGCCCGCCCATAATTACCTTAACCGCATCACTGCTAAGGCCTCCACAATGTTCAAGCAAATCACTTACTTTGGTGCCCAGCGGAACATAAAAATTGCCGACGCGAGTTATGCCGGAACCTGTAACAGTTACAACGCGATGAGTCAGCGGCCCACTGCATACAACGGCCTCGGCAATTGCCGCCGCAGTTGCGACGTTGAGCACCGCGATACCAATCATAGGCGGAATTCCACCTGTCGGAACGGTTTTTTTGCGAAGAGCCTGTATAAGCTGACGTTCGCCACCCTGGGGATATTTCGTCTGAAGCGGAACGACCCTGATATCAACTTCCGAGGCCGAATCTATGACAGCTTGGGTGATAATTTTGATAGCACGTGGTTTATTGTCTTCGATTCCAATACGAACTTTATTGCAGCCTGCCGCTTTGCTCGCCAGCCTGACACCGGCCAGAAACTGATTCGTCCACTCAAGCATAACACGGTAATCGCACGTTATAAAAGGTTCGCACTCGCAGCCGTTAATGATAAGAACTTTTTTTGGAAGTCTTGGGTCCGGCTCAATTTTAACTCTTGTCGGAAAACCCGCTCCACCCATTCCTACAATACCACATTGGCGTACAGCCTCACATATTTGTTCGGTCGAATAATTATTCTCATCGAAATTTCCATCGAAAACATCCACACAAGGTTTTTTGATAGAATTTTCATCGTCAACTTCAACCGTAACAGCCATAGCTCTACCCAGCACCGGATGCGGCTGTAGCGAGATATCCTTTATCGTACCGTTGACAGGGGAATGTACCGGAGCCGAGACAAATGCATCTGCATCGCCTATCATCTGCCCCGCTGTAACCTTATCCTTCTTTGCAACCAGAGCCTTGCAGGGGACACCTATATGTTGAGCAAGCGAAATTACCAGTTCTTTTGCCCGCGGCCCAGCCTCGATAGCTTTATCTGCTGTAAGCCCCTTACGATCGGCCGGGTGAATGCCGCCACGAAAGGTTTTTTTGCCTTTAGTTTTGATCCTTAAACCTCCATGTTCTAATTATTACAATATAGACAAACACCACAATTAAGCCCGACAAAACACTCAGAATCGCTCTTATTGACTGATTCGCCGTCAGGTTTACCAGCAATTTCTCACAGGCAGCGGCAGTAACAATAAAAATCACTAACGGCAGCAACAGAGCCAGCACGGTTTTCAAAAGTATCGAAGGCTCTTTGGAAGCGCATATCTGCTGATAAATATTCTGACAACTGTTCTGATGACCGCATTGGCCACACTGCTTTTGTTCCATAATCAGATCCAATAAAATAAGCATCCCTTATAATCGATATGAGAAGTTCCTGCAAACTAAAAGTTGAAGCCGAAAACCTTGACTTTCCAAGATAGGCCTGATACCCTGATGAAAAGTAGGCTTAGCGGCATAACTAAGTGTTTAACCTGGGAAATCTCAGTTAATAGAAAGGGGTTATTATGAAAAAAATTATTGAATGTTTTTTAATTATTCTTGCCATCATCATTATCTCACGTACCTCTGCACTGGGTGTACCTGAAGATTTGCAATTTGAGTACACTACCGAGCGTGTTTTTAGCTCTGACGCGCCCGATGGCGACACATATATCGATATGGAAACTGGCAATGTCTATCATCTACCGGCAAATCTTAATGGAAATAAAAATGAAATGCTGATGTGGCTGAAAGAAAAAGGCATTGACTTGTCAGTTCGGCTTCGCGAAGGGCAGATTTGTTATGTAGCCAGCATTGAGGCTTTTACACGTGGGATTCCTAATGATAAGTGGCCAACAATTTCTCCGGCAGAGCTTTATGCTGATCGTGAATTACAGCAGGCTGAAGTTGGCTACGGCAATATTACGAAACACAAAAAGGATTTGCCACGAACCTATCTTTGTAAAACCCGCCAGGGAAGAATAGGGCTTTTTCAGATCGTTGATTTTGTCAACAACTCCAATGACCTCAGAATTCGTTACAAAATCGCCCAAAAGTCTGCGCCCAAAACCATGCAAAACACAAAAAGGATGAAACAACTTTTTGATGAGCAATACAACATCAGAGCAACCATTACCGAGCAAAAGCGAATGTTAAGTTTGCCGGATGCCGAGGCGAGGCTCGCAGAATATAAGAAAAAACGGGCTGATTTAAAAAATTCTGAACCGTCCTCTTCGCCAGAGCAGCAGCAATGGGAAGAGTTTAAACAGTCGCACGGTGATAAATATCAACAAGTCTATTCGCAAACGCGCGCAGCGGCTGGGCAGATAATCGTCGCAGAAGCCATCGATAGTGAAATTGAGCCTTTTGCCAGAGCAACCCAAATCGGCTGGAAAGAAGGGCATGAACGGCTTAGTGGATTGCTTGGCCTTGACCCAAAAACCGACCCGGATGAGATATGGTCAGCTTACAAAGCATACCTCGCAAAAAATAAGGGTTTCGGTCAGGAATACCTTGAGGAAATTATCAAGAAATATAATGTTCCTCAGACTGTGGTGCAACATGCTCGCTGGGATTCAAAAAAAGAATATTACGGGTTAGGGTATAAGTATTTGATTGACCTGTTTTCAGAAGAAAAAATAAAAAAGATGCAAAAACGACTTAAAGAAATTGAGATAGAACTGGCAAGCTATGATTAGAGCATTTTAAGAATTTTTGTTCGCACTTCACTATTAAACTTTTATTTCTCGGCCACCTTATTTTTGTGGAAATGTGATATTAAGCTTTTCTATCATGCGGTTTAATCTTCTTCTTTCAAGGCCGAGCATTTTGGCGGCGGCCATCTTTCGGCCGTTTGTTGCCACAAGAGTTTGAATGATTAGCTTTCGCTTGGCCTCGTTAAGTGTCGGCAGTCTTAATTCATCCCCATCAGAGGCCGGAGCTACTATTATTTCCGCCGGCAGTGCCGCCGGGGTTATTTCGTCCGAGGCGGTCAAAACATAAGCACGCTCCATAACATTTGCGAGTTGACGAACATTGCCTGGCCAGGAATAATTTTCCAGAAGTTTTTTCACCCCATCATTCAGAAATTTTGCCGGCTCATTATAAAAAGCAGACTGCTGCACAAGAAAATACTCAGCAAGCGGCAGAATATCTTCTCTACGTTTTCTCAGCGGAGGAACCTCGATCGTAACAACATTAAGACGATAATACAGGTCACTTCGAAACTTGCCATCCTCGATAGCTTGATGCAAACCCCGGTTCGTTGCACAAAGAACCCGCACGTCTATGGGGTAGGATTTAATCGAGCCAATCGGCGTTACCGTACTCTCCTGCAGAACGCGCAGCAGTTTGGCCTGGAGACCGAGCGGTATCTCACTTATCTCATCGAGAAAGATCGTCCCGCCGTCAGCGGCCCTGAAAAAACCAAGCGTATCGTTTACCGCGCCGGTAAACGCCCCTTTTGCATGCCCGAACAACTGACGCTCAAACAACTGTCCTGTCAATGTAGTGCAGTCAACAGGAACAAAAACTTTATCCGATCGGCTGCTGCATGCATGGATCTTTTGCGCAACCATTTCCTTGCCGACACCCGTCTCGCCGACAATTATCATAGAACACTGCCGAGACGCAACCGCTTCAATCGTATCCATAATTGAAACGAACGCAGGCGACTCCCCAAGCAACATCTTCCCTTCGGCCGTAATTGGCACAGTTCCTCCAAATAGATTCAAACCACAACTCGCCACGCATTTTACACCATCTCAATAATGTAAATCAAGGTAATCGTGGAGCTTTGGGTAATTCAGGACTTTTTTCGCTGTGTAATAGCTTATATGAACTGCTTAAAAAAAAATCTTTGAGCTTAAGGGGTTATTGTAACTCTGGCTTTAAATGGAGGTTATCGGATGTATGTAAAAGGGAGAAATAACAACTTTAGCGCTAAAATTGCTTCAATTAGGCTTTTATTTTTTTCTAACGCTTAGGAAAATTTAGCGGAATAAATTCACAGACACCTGTAAAATTTTACGTGTTTTACCATCGCCGAACTTCCGCAATAGTTGACCCTTGACATGTATTATCTCTGCCTGTAGCATAGCACAGGATAATAGCTAATTCAATTTTGGAGGCTTAAAAATGCTAAAGAAAATCGGGTTGCACGGGAACAGGGCTAAGGTCGGCTTGATAGTTGTCGTCGTTGTGGGAATTATTGTAATTGGTTTTTTGATTAAAACCAACGTCAATGACACACAATCCAAGGACGTGGTTACGAAGAAGCCTTTGCAGGATGTATCTTTGCTTTGCGCAAACCCCGACTGCGCCAAAAGCTTCACCATAAAAGCGAAAGAGTACGAGGAGATAATGAGGGCCGAAGTAAAAAGCTGGTCTGACGGAAGACCGCCGGCGACCGGGCCTGTAGCACTTACATGTAAATTCTGTGGTAAAAAAACCGCGTACCCTACAAAAAAAGACGAATAAAGATAACGCAAAATAACTCAATTGAGACCTCCTGCCGGATGAATAGGCAGACTAACCGTCTTTGGGTAGGTAAACATTGCTATTTTGGCGGTTGAATCAGCTCAGCCCCAGCGTATATGTCTGATTATGTATATCTTTCGCGTTCTTGGCTCACGAACCAGCAGCCAGAACCCCAAAGCACTAATAGCGGAAATAATAGAACCAATAGCAAAAATTATTACATAGCTTCCGGTCTTGTCCACGATCCAGCCGGCAAATGGATTCGTAAACAAAATGATCGGCATCATTAAAAGATTTGCCGCCGCAATAAGTGTGCCGCTGTTCTGCTTCGGAAGCAGCTCGACTGACATATTTGTCATAACCATACCCGCAACCATAACAACACTGGCATAAAGAGAAAATGCCACATAAATCATTCCGCCAAACATGTTCACTCCATGGGCCATGAGTGTAACAATCAAAAATGCTATCATTAAGATTATCCCCTGAATAATCCCAATAATTCGATATCCGATTTTGTCAGCAAGTAGGCCAAAAATTATGGCAAACACGGCGGAACTTGTCATTTGGATAATCGAAAAAGTTGGTATGTCAGAACCTTTCAATTCCAACAATTCTTTTGCAAAAACAATTAGGAAAGAAGCTGATGTCAACGCAACAATAAACATAATATTGAAAAACAAAAATACTTTATAGTTTGGGTTACGAAGCATCTTTCGAATAACAAC
>CAZOPG010000003.1:0-17102 GCA_964581585.1 uncultured Planctomycetaceae bacterium
AGTTTAGTTCTGGGTAAGTTAAAATTCTTTGGTAGGTGGATAATACCAGCTAAATCTTCACGCCCCATGCTTATAAAGTTTTCTGACATTGTTCTTGGATTTGAATCCAACATCTCAACAAATCTTTCAAGGATGAAATGGTCAGGAATATGATAAACATCATGTGTGTTTAACGTAACGTCATCACCGTCTCTGTCTTTATATTTAACTTGTTCTTTTCTGGGAATTTCGCCACCAACAACATAGGCATCTTCGGAAAGTGCTTTTGTGATAAAACCATCATATTCATCATCTTCAGAGTCGATGAAAATTTTGGTGGTTTCTTGGGCTTGTTTCTTAAGGTTGTAATTATAAAGATCTAAAGCTGCTTTACTCTTTTTTGTTCTGCTTTTTTTTTCTGGTTTGCCTGTTAATGGGTCATCTTCAAACCAATAATAGGTTTTATTAGCTTTATCTTCATATAGACCTTCGACATCAACTCCACCGACTTTGGCCCATTTAGGTTTTGGTCCTCTTTTTGCCATATAAATGCTCACTATTTCAGGTAAAGCACAGTTTTTTGTCACACCTCTGTTAGAGAGTTTAGATAGTTATTATTCGGTTTTCAAGCAAATAATGAGATATGAAAAAAAAATAGAAAACAACTCTCTAATCTAACTCTCTAATGACAAAAATAAAAATGCCATAAATACTTATATGTAAAGTATTTATGGCATTAGTGGAGGCGGGGGGATTCGAACCCCCGTCCCGTGACGTTTCAAAACAGGCTTCTACATGCATAGTCGTTTCTTTTAATTTCGCTTCAATAACCGCCAAACGACAGGCTTTCATATCGGCAAGTTCGTAAGTTTTCGTTTTGCTGAGCCGAACAATTCAGCAAACTTATCCCGCTTTCTGGCGCTCTTACAAAGCCGGCAGGAACAACCCTGCAGAGCGAGCCGCTATTTAAGCAGCCATTCGTAACTGTGTGTTACCAATTAAAATTAGTGTCGGATGATTAACCAGGCCAACCGACATCCTGGGCATGCAACCAATTTATCTACCCGTCCGGTCGAAACCATTCGCCCCCATATTCACTTATCAAAAAAACACTGCACTCTCGGATAAAAATATCCTTAACTCCCCTCCATTGTACATGCTTTAATCCGATAATTCAACCGTTTTTCGGGGTCTTTTGCTCCTCAAAACAATTTTACTTAAAATTTAATTGAACTACCCCTTGATATTCGATATAATATAATAGTAAGGCTACCCCTGCGGTGTTCGGCAGAAAGGGTTATTTGAAGAACCGATACCCATGCCCGGGGAAATCAGTCCTTGATGGATCGGAAACGCCCACTTGATGGGACTTTCGGACGCAAGCAACTGGTTACCCACTTTGATATAATGGGTTCTTTCAAATTCCTTTCATCGGCACATGCGGAGGTTGCTGTACTATGAAAGGTCTGTTTTTTGCAGACCTTTTTTTATTGCCCAATTCTTAAGTCCCATAACATTTTCGCCCAAGCATCATTCATCGTGATAATAGTGATGATAGTTAATGCGATCACGTGTCATTTCGAGCAAGCCGAGAAATCTATTAAAAACACATTTCTCCACCGCGAACCACTTCGCGGCTCTTCGGTCGAAATGATAGCAGCGCAGTTAATAATCGGATTTGGTATCAGAGATGACAAGGGTGGAATGTTATAAATATGTTGCGGCATCTTTGTCGATCAGCCATGTTACTTTGTCGAGTATTTGCCAGAGGGTGTGGACGGGGTATTTGATTTCGTCGGGCTCTTCACGAAAAACTTCCCTGACAATCTCAGCCTTTTCGCGGCCTGTAACCATAATCACTAAATTATCGGCAGCACAAAGGACGGGATGTGTCAGCGTTATCCTGTCGATCCCGTCCATCTGATAAACAACACTGACCAAATCCTCCGTATCGAACAACGCATAAGAATTTGGCAGAAGCGAACCGATATGTCCGTCAGGTCCCATGCCGAGAATTATTAGATCGAATTTTGGAAGTTGGCCCGGCTCAAGTGAAAAGATACTGCTGATAGTTTTTTCATAATCGCCGGCAGCTTCAATATAGTCGGAGCTTTCTCCGTGAATACGATGAATATTCTGGGCAGGTATCAAAATTTCCGACAGAAATGTTTCAGCCGCCAATTTGTAGTTGCTGTCTTTGCTATCAACGTCAACACATCGCTCATCAACCCAGAATAACTGTATCTTATTCCAAGGCAAAACTTTTGCTTTTTCCGTGTGGCTTATTAGTTCGAAAAATTCTCTTGGCGTGTGGCCGCCTGGTATGGCAACATGAAAAATGTCTTTTGCGGCAATTGCCTCTTGGGCCCGATTGACAAATATGTTAAGAGCTTCGCCTGCAAGATCGGCGGAACTATCAACGTTTATGATTTTCAGTGTCCCGTTGTCGATGATCCTCATAGTCTCATCTCCACTTCTGCTATGCCATTATCTACTTTTTTGGCAGTTTTTGCTAGAAAAAAACTAAAAAACAATCTGATTCCAGTTTTTTGTTTAGATAAGTAGCTGCAATACAGTTAGTTAGAGTGATTTGCAGTGTGTGAGAATTTTCTCTTTATGTCATCAAGTATCATGTATAAAGATGGTACCAGGAACAGTGTTATCATTGTCGCGAACATCACGCCGAATGCGAGGCTGATTGCCATCGGAATTAGAAATCGGGCCTGTAGGCTACGTTCAAGCATCATCGGCACAAGGCCAAAGAAAGTAGTTAGTGTTGTCAGCATAATTGGTCTGAATCTTCGCGTGGCGGAATTGCACAAAATCTGTGCAAGACCGATGTCCTGCTGTCGCTGGCGATTTATGAGGTCAATCATTATTAGTGAGTCGTTAACAACAACGCCAGAAAGAGCAACTATTCCAAATAGCGAAAGGATGCTTAAGTTGAACCCCATAACCAGATGTCCTATTGTTGCTCCGACAATTCCAAATGGTATGGCTGACATAATTATCAGCGGCTGGGTATAGCTTTTGAACTGCACCGCCAGTAGGGCATAAACTGCCAGCATAGCAATTAAGAAATTGCTTTTCAAACTTCCAAGAGATTCATTACGCTCTCGCTCAGCCCCGGCAAAACGGAACTGCAGGCCAGGATATGTCTGGGCCAAACGCAGTAATACTCTTCCGTATAAATCAGCATTAATTTCACCTGGGTTCGCAACAGCATCATCAACATCGGCAGAAACATTGACCACGCGCCTTCTGTCCACTCTGCGAATAGCGGCGTAGCCTTGGCCGTAATCGACATCGGCGACTGTCTTGAAAGGAATTTCGGTTCCATCCGGCAGACGAATTCTCATGTTTTCGACGTCGGCAAGGCTTTTGCGTTCATTTTCAGGGTAGCGAACCATCACCCTGATATCATCACGCTGTCTTTGAATTCGCTGGACCTCGTCCCCATAAAAACCCTGCCTGACCTGCTTTGCCAAATCCATCAGAGTAAGACCAAGTGTTCGGCCTGTATCTTTTAGTTCGAGCTTCAATTCATCCTTTCCGGCTTCAAAACTGTCTGTGATATCACTGACACCGGAAAATTCCACTAAGATTGATTTTAAATCCTCGGCGGCAACCAGCAATGTATCGAAGTTTTCATGTGAAAGTTCTACATTTATATCATCGCCTGCACTAAAAATTTCAGATATGAAAGTAAGAGACGAAATGCCTGGAATTTCTCCAACAATTTCTCTCCATCGATTTTTCAGTTTAACACTTGAGATGTTCCGTTCCTGGCCGTCAAGCAATTCGACATTCACTTCTCCGAGATGAGCCTGTGCGGAGGTGCCCATGGAAACTGACCCTGGGCCACCACCATGGCTTGCTGTGGGGTGAGCTCCGACGGTTGCGGATATGTGTTCTATAATTGAAGGTTTTCCATTTCTGTCAGCGTCAAATTCGGCACGAACCTGTTCAGCGGCTTGTTCGAGCTGAGAAATAATCCGGCTTGTCTGGCTTACAGGTGTCCCCTGTGGCATAGTTAAATTAGCGACCATATTATCGGCTTCAACTGTATCGAAAAATACAAATTTAATGTAGCCGCCTGCTATAAATCCTATGGTTATTAAAAAGACCGCGAGACCAATAGAAAGTGTTATATATCGCCATTTTATGGCGCGAGCAACAAGACGTGCAAAGAAACCATTTACGAAACTGTCGAGTCGATGTTCTGTGCGATTGTGAATTCCGTTTATGAAGTGCCCGAAGGCAGTTCTGGGGTCCCTCAATCTTGTGGTGGACAAGTGAGCCGGCAAAATTAATAACGCTTCTATAAGTGAAATGGCCAGAACGCTTATCACTACTATCGGTAAAACTTTCAGTATTTTGCCCATCATCCCGCTGGTATAAGCTAACGGCAGGAATGCAAACATCGTTGTCAGGACGGCCAGAACAACAGGCATAGCCATTTCTTTTGCGCCCTTTACAGCAGCTTCAACTCCTCCCAAACCTTTACGGCGATAATCAAAAATGTTTTCGCCAACAACAATGGCATCATCGACAACTATGCCAAGTGCCATTATAAGAGCAAACAATGAAATCATATTTATCGAAACGCCAAACAAAGGCATTAACCAAAAAGCCCCGAGAAAAGATATCGGTATTCCCATCGTGGTCCAAAACGCCAATTTCAAGTCAAGGAACAGAGCCAGGCAGATAAATACAAGAGTCAAGCCAAGATAACCATTCCGTTTTAGCAAATTGATTCTTGACTTGAGTATCTTTGAGTCATCCTCCCAAAGAGCCATAGAGACTCCCTCAGGTAAATAAGCTTTTTTTTGCTCAACATATTTTTTGGCAGTATTAGCGACATCCAGGGCGTCCTGCTGTCCAACACGGAAAACGCTAATTAAGGCGGCTGGTTTTCCATCGAACCTGGAATACAAATCGATGTCTTCAAAGCCATCTTTAACCGTGGCAATGTCAGCCAATCGAACTTCAGTGCCGTCTTTTCCAGTCATGACAATGATTTTTTCAAACTCCGAGCCATAATATTTCTGTCCCTTTGTTCGAATGAGAATATCGCCGCCAGTGGTCTTTACTGAGCCGGCAGGTACGTCAAGTGAAGATTTTTTTACAGCGGCGGAGACATCGTCAAAGCTCAATCCGTGACGGCGCAAGTTCTGTTCGGAGACTTCTATTGAGATTTCATACGGACGAACGCCTGATATGGTTAGCTGACTTATGTTCGGCAGAGCGGTAAGATCATCCCGAGCCCGGTCGGATAGTTCTTTAAGTGTCCGCTCTGAAACATCTCCAAAAATCACAATGCTGATTACCTTATTTCGAGTGAGTAATTCTGTGATAATTGGTTTTTCCGTTTCTTCTGGGAAAGTTGTGATTGTGTCGATCTCGGATTTTATGTCATCAAGCACTTCCTTGGTGTCGGCGTATTCCTCAACTTCAACAATCGTTGTGCCTGCACCTTCGGCGGCTGTTGATGTTATGCGTTTTATACCATCCACAGCCGCTATGGCCTCTTCAATGCGAACGCATACACCATTTTCAACATCTTCGGGCGAGGCGCCACGGAAAGGTACGGTTATTGTTATTGTGTCAACGCTAATTTCCGGAAAGACTTCGAGTTTGATCCTGGAAAGTGTCAGCAACCCGGCAATGACAATTATGGCCATCAGTAAATTGGCTGCGACGTGGTTTGTGGCAAACCAGCCTAATAAACCTTTTTTATCCTCTAGGCTATTCATCGTTTAGACTTTCCGTTATTTTCCTGGCTCTTACAGACATCCCTTCGGTAACAGCGTCGAGCGAACTGGTAATAATTTCATCTCCATCTTCAAGACAGTCAACAGTATAGAGATAATCCCTGTCAGTACGTACAATATTCAGGAGCTTGATATGTAATCGGTCTTTATCAAACAGCCAGGCTTCGTTTCTGTTGCGAACTGCATCACGCGGCAGACGGACAGCGTCTTTGAGAATATTGCCTTTAATAAAAACCTCAACAAATATTCCCGGCAAAAGCGGGGGACGATTCTGGGTTTTGCTGAACGGTTCTTTAACCTCAATGACAACCGAAATGAGCCTTGAACTTGTATTCACTTGTCCGGTGGTCCTTTTAACGAATCCTTGCCAGGTATGATGTTTTCCCGCGAATTTGGCTTTGACTTCGGCAGAAACGGTCTCAGCTGCAGAATTGTTATCGGGATTATCAAACCATGCCAAATCTTCATCCTGCAGGGGCACTTCTATCTCAACAGCATCGGTGCCGTAAGCAGTTCCCGCGATTGTTCCTGCCATAACATACTGGCCGAGGTCAACTTTTTGGCTTATTATTATTACATCAATCGGCAGCGAAAGACGCGTTCGCTCCAGGTTCAGTTCGGCTGTTGCCAGTTTTGCTTTTGCGGATTCAAGCTGTGCCTTTGCCTGGCGTATCTGAGGAGTACGCAGAACTAAAGCAGAACTGGGCTGTGTGCCCGGATGCAACTGCTGCCATTCCGCAACGGCTACCTCTGCTTCCGCTTTTTCCATATCAAGTTTTACAGCGGCCTCGGCAACTAAGGCTTCAGCCTGGCGAACGGCAAGGGCGTAATCCCGCGGATCGATTTGAATCAATTCTTCCTCAGCGGCAATGAAGCCGCCGGTCTTAAACTGTGGATTTATTGATACAACCTTGCCTGATATCTGTGGGGAGATTTGAACCTGAACTTTTGGTTGTACCGTACCAAAACCAGAGACAACCATTTGTATATTTTCTTTTTTAAGCTGTACAATTTTAACCAGTGGTGCCACATTATCAGGCCTGAGCCGTTTAGGTGGTCTTTTGAATTTGACCATGATAATGGTAATCACAATCCCGAGTAGAATGATGCCTATCGAGATCGATAACTGCCTGTGGTTAATCGCGTATGTCTTTGTCTTGTCATAAGACTTTGCCATTCTGATACGTGATTGAGAGAGCAATTTGGCTGCTGTCTCTTTTGTTTGCTGTTTGTTTATCATATTATATCACCTGTTTTTAATTTATTCACTGACCCAATCACCGCCGAGGGCCAAAAAGAGATTTACGCGTGTTGTCCATATCTTACCCTTTAAAATCGCCAGCTGCTCTTCGGCGGCAATTCTTCTTCGTTCAGATTCCAGTACAGAAAGCAGTGTTTCAACCCCCCTTTGATATCTTTCTTTGGCAAGTGCTTCGGCAGCTTTGGCTTCTCTGAACCGAATTTGAACATATTTAAGCTGAGTTGCCTGAAACTGTTCGTTTGCAAGTTCATCTTCGACTTCCTTCATAGCTGTCAAAACCGTTTTTGCGTACTCGGCAGCTAGTTGTTCGTATTTTGCTTTGGCAGCTTTTACCTTTGCACGTAACTGTCCACCCATAAATATCGGCTGAGAAATATTCAATAGCGTCGAATAGAGAAAAGCCTGATCGACAAAAATGTCATCAGATTTGTTTGAACTCCAGCCCAGGCCGATAGTTAGTGATAGGTCTGGATAAAGTTTGGCGATACTTACGCCGACCCTTTCATTCTGCGCCTTGAGAGCCATTTCCGCTTCTTTGATATCCGGTCGACGATCAAGCAGTTTTGCAGGAATACTCACAGGGGCCGGGGTAAGAGCCGGCAGTTCCGGAAGCGTTTCTGAAAGAGGCTGTGAAAATCCGGGCTGCCTAGCTAACAACAAATCAAGATTATGGTTTTCAGAAACAAGCCTACTTTGCAGAGTTGGCAGGATTGACTGTGCAGCAGCTAAGTTTTCACGTCCCAGGCGAACGTCCAATGGACTGACAAGGCCGCGTGAATATCGCCTTTCAATTATTTCAAGTGTTTGTGTACGACTGTCGATGTTAGCTGTGGCTATGGCAATTTGCCGTTGAAAAGTTGCGATGTTTACGCGTGTCGTTATTACAGTAGCTATCATGGAATTTATGATGGCATTCTCATTTGCCTTTGCCGCGAGCAGATCATCCAATTCGGCTTCGCGGCTGTGCCTTAGGCGGCCGAACAAATCGAGGACATAACTGATTGTAAAGTCGCCGGTATATGTGCGTGTTTTTTGTACTTTTGCAGTATCGGCGGTGGCTGAGCCTGGCGAGCCGGAACTTTGACGAACCATTTTCCTGTCGAAATCCGCAGTTATTTCCGGCAGAAGTTTGCCGCCGCTTTCAGTATATTCGGCGCTTGCCTGCAGGACTTTTGCTGCTGCGATTTTCAGGTCATAGTTGTTGCTTAATGCCAGAGTAACGAGATCTGATGTTGTGTTATCGGCAAAACGCTGCCACCATCTACCGATTTCGTCGGCATCATTAACATCGCTGTTGTTTGCGTCGGTGTAGAAGTAACGATCCGCGATACTTGCTGCGGTTTCAGGGCGGGAATATTTCGGTCCTACCATACAGCCGCTAAGCGTTATGCATACGGTCAAAACAAAAGAAAAAATTCCTACCAGCTTCAAATTAGATGTCCTCCTTTTCATAGGCTCGTATGCCAGCAGCAGAAAATTTTACAATATGGTCGACTATCGTGTCAATATCCGTAATGAAAATATTTGTTTTATCTTCCGAGGTAAACATCCTCTGCACCTGAATTGTGTGAAGTAGTTGGCCAACAATAGAACGAATTGCAAATTGAGCTTTTATTTTATCCAGAGCCGGGCATACCTGTATTAGGGCCCGACTAAAAACGGCAAAAGTTGGAATGACAACCTGTTCGACGAAGAGATTACGCGGCAGTCTAGGATCGACCATTTCCCTGCCCATCAACAGCATTAAGGAATTGCCGTTTTTTTTATCCAACAGCGGCTCTATAAATGATCTAGCAAAGGCATGAAGTAACTCTTCCAATGTAATTTTTGTCTCCTTGTTTACGGCCTTTTCGATAGCATTTATTCGGACATCACGCAAAATATCCATACGACGTTCAAAAACTTTTCTGTAGAGTTGTTCCTTGCCGCCAAAGTGATAATTTACAGCCGCTAAATTGCAGCCAGCCCTTGCGGTCAGATCTCGAACTGATGCAGCTTCAAAACCCTTGTCAGCAAAAAGCTCTTCCGCGGCATCTAAAAGGCGTTCTTTTGCCAATCTATCTACTTTTGAAGCCATTTTTGTACCCTTTACGAAAAACTAACGCATGTTTCATACGATAGTATAAAACAATTGTTTGAATAAATCAAGGTCTTTTTGGAGAATTTGGTGGGAATTTAGTCAAACGACCCTATTAACGCTTGACGCGGATCGTGAAAAACCGGTAGAATCGCTCCAAAATACTAATTTCATGGAGGCAATTATGACAACTATCAGAGGAATGATATTTACGGTAATTTTAACTGTGGCAGTATCGTTGTTTTTGCCGAGCTCTGCTCTGGGCGATTTTCGCGAAGGACTCGGTGAGCACTGCGGATATGGATTGCTCGATTTAACAACGGTTACGCCTCATACGAACTGGGCCAAACCACTGGTTGGCGGTTCTGTTAAGGCTCTTGTTATGTCACCTTTTAAGACGCAGAGGGAGACTATCGAGTTGGCCTCTCGTCTGGACCTTGACGTTAGCGTGTGGATGAGCGTCTCGGATAAGGATGCAGACGGCAGTAAAGAGGGAACGCGTTCCAAAGATGCAGCCATTTCTCATTTTTATGCCCCCGCTAAGAATATTCTTAAGGCGCTCGAAGAGGCAATGGCGAAAGATTATGATGTTTATATTACTGGCAAACTTTACTGGGATACGCTACCTGTGAATCATCGTGATGAGATTATCCGGCGAGTCAAGGCGGGGGCCGGTCTTGTTTTTATTCAGCCACCCATCGAACAGCCTGAAGCTCCTGCGTTGATTGAAAAGAGCGCCAGCCAAAGCGATAGATTATGGATATTGCACGGAGCGCCAATTGAGAAGATCTCACTTTTTCAAAACGTCTCTGCTGATAAGCTGCTGCAGATAGGAGCAGTTGGGGCCGGACGTTTAGCGGTGGTCAATTATGGAGAACCTTACTATACGTGGAAGCAGCCAATTGCGGGGGGAGAAGTACTAATACGCGAAAACCACACTTTTCATGGCCTTACGCCAACGTGGGACGATCCGCACGGGTTGGTGAACTTCAGAGGCACGATGATTAAAGAGCCTTTAGAAGATATGGACATCCCATATGAATATGCGCAATCTTTCCTTTCGAGGGTGGTTTTATGGGCAGCCAAACGAAGTTCGAGCCAACAGGTTCGTATTGTTCCGATCGAAAATTTTGCTCGCGACAAAGCTGCTCCCCCTGTGAAAGTAGTAATGAAAGGACAAGGTGCAAAGGATTTGAGGGTAGAGGTATCGCTGCGTACTGGCGCGGATAGCCATAAGGTTCTTTTCAAAGGAGCGGCAACGAGCAAAGGCATTCAAGTTCAACTGCCGCGGCTTCCAAAGGGCAGGCACTATGTAGATGTCTGGCTTAAAGATGGTGATAAGATTGTGGACTGGAGCAGTATCGGCTTTGATGTAACGGCGAAAACCATTTGTAAAGAGATTATTCCGACCAAGAAGAGATTCGATCGTGGCAAAAATGTAACGGGTAAAGTTGTCTTTGCCAGGCCGCTTTTGAAAGATGAATCGGCTATCCTTGAGATCGAGGACAATCTTGGCTGGGTCAGGGCAAGGCAGATATTAAAAACATATTCAAAAACTAAAGTAGAATTTTCCGTGCCGATGGCTGATACGCCTGTTACCATGAACACAGTCCGGGTGAAAATTATGCGAGGCGAAGATGAGTTGGAAAGAACCGAGCAGCCTGTCTATCTGTTTGACAGAACCTGGGGCGAAGATTACCGCGTTGTGGCGTGGGGAGCAGGTGCATATAATGCCCGTCCAAGAGAATATATATGCTCGCAGACAAGGGCTTTGGGAATTGACGTACTTGATTTAGGTTGCAACAGCACTCCCTTTCAGACGCACCCGGCGGGACGCACTGCGAAAACGATCCCTATCGGCAACCAGTGCATTCGAATGCGAGCTAAACTTGTAGTGGAAAATAATCTTGATGTTATCAATTATGGCTGGGGACAACTCGGCGACGTAGCGGTGCATAAAAAGGGAATCTTCAGCGCTGAAGCAGGAAAATCGGATGGTGAGCAGCTTTGGCCTTATGGGTGCTACGCTTATATTAACAGTGAACCCTTTGCGGCAGGCAAAGAGTTTGAGCCTAAAGGGCAGATGAAAATGTATCACGCGTACCTGCGAAAAGTTTATGGCAATATCGGGGCGATGAATAAATCATGGGGTACAAACTATGCTGATTTTGGGAGCGCTGAATTTATTCCGCTTGATAAGGCCAGAGAGACGGGGCGTTTTGCTCAGTGGGCAGATTTTCGGCTGTTTATGGAGAAAGCTTTTTCCGGAAAAATGAAAGACATCGGAGAGGATTATCTGCGGGGCGATCCGCAAGCGCGTCATGGCTTCGACGCGATTCTTTTTGGAAATGCCTGGGATGGTATCGATGCCTGGCAGATGGCAAAGGATCTGTCCGTTCTGCATGCATATCACTATCAGTCTAACGATATGTTCTATGAGTGGATACGTTCGTTTGCTCGGCCTGACACGATTACCGGGACGTGGACGGGCAGTTATGGACCGCGTTTCGGCGACCTTGGGCCGGTTACAAAGGAATTTCCCCGTTATTATCCGTGGGCGACAATTTTTCACGGGTTGAACAGCGGCTGGTGGTGGACGACGGCTTACGGTCCGGGGCCGAGTGCCGGAGACCCAAGCTGGACGGCAGATGGAACGCCGCTGCCACACTTTGCGCGAACGATGGAAGAAATACGCGAAATAAAAGCCGGGCCAGGCCGAGTGCTGCTTGGCAGCAAACGTGATAATAATGGAATTGCTATTTTGTACTCTGCAGCTTCTCGCCATGGCACAGCACTTCTGACACAGTATGCCGAGTTGACACAGGAAGACGAAACGGCTGGTATTCTGCCGCCGTTGGATCAAGGGGTAGAGACAAGACCAAGTGCCGGCTGGCTGTACTCGGTTAAAGACTGGGCTGCGTTGATTGAGGATATTGGGCTGCAGTATGAAGTGATCTCTTATGAAGAACTTGCCGATGGGATACTCGCGAAAGAAAAATATAAAGTTCTTGTGCTTCCGTATTCGGTGGCGATGTCCGATGCTGAGGTGGATGCTATCCGAAAATTCGTCCAGGATGGCGGAACAGTTTGGGCTGATCAAAGGCCAGGCGTTCTTAACGAACATTGTAAGAAGCGGTCGGATTGGCCCTTCAGTGATGTCTTTGGTAATGTTGGTTGGACGCCGAAGCAATTCGGCAAGGGTAATGCACTACTTCTCGGCTCAGCCACGGCCGATTATCACCGAAATCTCCGCAAGAAAGGCAAGTGGAAAGAAGGACGCCAGTTGAAGGAAAAATTCGGCGACAGTATGGATAAATTAACCGGTATCAAGGCTTTTGCAAAGGTAGTAGATGCGGACGCCAAAGATGTGCCGCCAACAGAGGTTGCTGTTTTTCGGAACGGCCCTGTTGTATGTGTTGGACTCCTTAGAGATTATCAACTGCGCGATTATGATGAATATGATGTGAAGCTGACTTTGGAAGAGGCGAGGCACGTTTATGATATGAGAAGCGGTAAATATTTCGGAAAAACTGATGTTATCCCTGTAAAGCTTGGCTACCAGGGCAAACTTTATGCGTTTCTTCCTTATAAAGTTAGAGGTCTTGACCTGAATGTCAGTCCGGCCAAGGCTGGAAACAATATCAATGTTGCTGTCTCGGTGGAAACAGCTGACGCAGAAACGGCCGGCGATCATGTATTTCGTATTCGGCTTCTGGATTCTACCGGCAAAGAAGTCGACGGTTTTACTAGGAACCGGACATCGCGCTCGGGTAAATTTGCAGAAGATATCTTAATTCCTTACAATCTTGCTGCGGGCAATTACAGCCTGGCAGTTCGTGATGTAGTTTCAGGTTATGAGAAAAAACATAGCATAAGCCTGAAATAAAATCAAAATCGGATAAACTACTACTCAGTTATCAGGTTTTGCTGATTGAGAATAAACCACGCCTGGAGTTGTGAGAAATTTAGGCGAGATCTTTTTTGATTTCTCCATTGCACTAACGATATTGAGCTGATATAATATTGGGCTTATATTAATTGTGAATCAGACCATAAACCACGGTAATTGAGATGATTTTAACACAAATCTTAGAGCCTGACTGTATCAAGGTTCCACTTGATGGCATGGACAAGGAATCGGCGATTACGGAATTGGTGGAGTTGCTCAATGATAAGGGATTGCTAACCGATTGTGATCTTGTTCTTGAATCAGTGCTGGCTCGTGAGCAAACCAGAAGTACGGGCATAGGTTCAGGCATCGCCATTCCGCACGGCAAATGCAAAGGGGTCAAAGAGTTGGTGATGGCAATCGGAATCTCGCCCGAAGGTATTGATTTTCAGAGCATCGATGGAAATGTGGTAACTATTATTGTATTGCTGGCTTCGCCAACCGATAAGACCGGCCCGCATATACAGGCACTGGCAAGAATCAGCCGACTTATGCTCGATAACGAGTTTAAAGAAAATCTCGAAAAAATAACATCGGCCGAACAACTATACGAACTTATAGCCGCCAAAGAGAACCAACAGGAATAGCTCTGCTTTTTCAGTTTTGTCCGTTTGTTGATTCCCAGAGAATCATGCCCGGTTCATAGGGGTCTGCGAGGTCGGCGTGTTTCGGAAGAACCCTCAATGCCACTCCGCATTTGCCAGAATTCAAACATGATATGCTCCCGGCAAAAGTGCAGATATGCTGTGGATTGCCGTTACCTTGATACGCCATTTCAAAGGCTTTGCCGTTACCAATGCTGCCCCAGGCATCAACGGGGCCGTAATAGATCTGCACGGCAATATCATCTGGCTTAACTTCTCCGAGCCTTACCGAGGCGGTAACCTTTAATTGTGCCCCAACTTCCAATTGTGCGTCGTGACCATTAAGCTGGCTGACTTTATCGCCGTTAACCATCTCAATATCAACGTCTTCAATCGCGATTTTGCCCCAGGTTTCCTTAAGATTGCTCTTCCACTTTGAAAGCGACCGTGCCCTGGCCATGCCGGAAGCTGTCAGGTATTGCCATTTTTCAGCGGCAGGCTCGTAAAATCTTCGTGTGTATTCCGCTACCATTCTGCTGGTATTAAAACGTGGTGCTATATACCGGATCGAATTTTTCATTCGACTGATCCACGCTCTTGGTAGCTTATCCACTGAGCGTGTGTAGAACAGCGGAATAATTTCATTTTCGAGAAGATTGAATACCGCCTGTAATTCAACCGTATCCTGATAATCCAGATCGTCGTAAGTCTCTCCGGCGCCTATGGCCCATCCGCCCTGTGGCCTATAGCCTTCACACCACCAGCCGTCAAGAGTACTCAGATTCAGAACACCGTTAACAGCCGCTTTCATTCCACTGGTGCCGCTGGCTTCCATAGGAACTCGTGGATTGTTGAGCCAGACATCAACACCCTGTACCATATACCTGGCAACGTCCATATCATAATCCTCAAGAAAAACAAGCTTCCGCCGTACATCATTACGAGCTGCGAAGTGGACAATCTGCCGAATAATTTCTTTGCCTTGTGAATCTTTCGGGTGCGCTTTGCCAGCAAAGATCAGTTGAATAGGTCGCTCTGAATGAGTCAATAATTTGATTAGCCTTTCAGGGTCCATCAATAATAAATTTCCGCGTTTGTATGTGGCGAACCGTCTGGCGAAGCCGATGGTCAAGGCTTCAGGGTCAAGCACTTCCTCTGCCCAGCCCAACTCCGTATGATAAGTGCCGCGACGCTGCATCTGTTTCTTCAGTTGAGCCCTGACAAAACTTATCAAGGCTTCCTTGCTCCTCTGATGTATCCTCCAAAACTCCTCGTCCGGCACTTTGTCAATATTACGCCACATAGCCTCGTCGGTAACTTCGTCATTCCAGCTAAAGCCAAGGTACCTATCATACAACAAATTTAATTCCGCTGACAAAAAAGTTTTGGTGTGAATGCCGTTAGTAACTGAGCTTATTGGCACTTCCTTTGTGGGAAGTTCTGCCCAGAGGTTGCCCCACATCGAACGTGAAACTTCGCCATGCAACTTACTGACGCCATTACGATAGGTGCTCAGACGAAGAGCAAGTACCGGCATTTTGAACGGCTCATCTGCCTTAGAGGGATTAATTCTGCCCAGACCGAGGAACTGATTTTTGTTTATACCAAGTTTAGGAAAATAATTACCGAAATAACGACTGACCATCTCCGTGGAAAACTCATCATTGCCGGCCTTGACAGGAGTGTGAATTGTAAAAATATTGCTGGCTTTGGTAGCCTCTACCGCCTCTTCGAATGTCATATCATGGGTGTTCTTCAGATGCCTTATCCGCTCAAGTACCATAAAGGCGGCGTGCCCTTCATTCATATGACAGACGGCAGGTTCAATACCCATAGCTAGAAGCGCTTTTACCCCACCTATCCCGAGCAGTATTTCCTGCTGAATCCGCATCTCCGAATCACCGCTGTATAACGATGAGGTTATCATGCGATCCGTAGCGGAGTTTGCAGGTATGTTGGTATCAAGCAGATAAAGATTTATCCGTCCAATCGTAGCTTTCCAAATATGTGCCATGACACGACGCTGCGGTAACGCTACATTTATCGTAAGTGGCTGGTGACTCCTCTTGCGAACAAGTTCTATCGGCATATTATAAAAATCGTTGGCGACATACCGCTCCTGCTGCCAGCCGTCGGCATTGAGATATTGACGGAAATAGCCCTGCTGATACAAAAGGCCTACACCTACCAGGGGAACACCAAGATCGGAGGCGCTTTTGAGATGATCGCCGGCAAGAATGCCCAGACCTCCCGAATAAATCGGCAAACATTCATGAATGCCGAATTCAAAACTGAAATAAGCGATGGCAGGCTTCGTTGACTGCGAGCCGACTTTATCATACCAGGTTGGAGAATTCAGATAGAAATCGAGCTTTTCGGCAGCTCCTCGAAGCTGATATAAAAAACCTTCATTTTCAGCTAAACTATCCAGCCTTTCCTGTGAGACGGAACCGAGCAGCTTTATCGGATTGTGCCCGCACTGTTCCCAAAGTTCACTGTCTATTTGCCGAAACAATTCTATAGTTTCGGGATTCCAGGCCCAAAACATATTCTTCGCTATTGTCTGCAATTCTGCCAGTTGTTCGGGCAACGAAGGCAGCACGGTAAAATTACGTATCTTATGCATTTTTTCCTCAAAATTCTATACTGTACATATGTAATAACATAAACTCTTCCGTTGAATCAATCGACAAATTAGGGTTTGGACTTAATTTGTAATTTAATTAGTCGTCCCTTGGAAATTCATAAGTACTTTAATTTAAGTGTTTTATGTGTGGAAAGTGTATTGTGATATTGCAAGTAAATCACGGAATGATATACAAAACCTTGCAATAAGGCCGCAGAAATGAAACCAAAAACTACCTCAACAAACCAATTCGATCTTTTTCAAGCTAACTTCAAGCAAATCCTCAATCCAGATCATGAACTATGCCTCTTGGCTGACGCGATTGGCTGGTCGGGTTTTGACAGCCAATTTGTCGATTGCTACAGTGACATATGGGACGGCCTGGTAACGCTATCCGCCTGATGGTAGGCCTTCATTATCTCAAGCACGCTTTCGATGAATCGGATGAATCAGTTATCGAGCATTGGGTTGAGAATCCTTACTGGCAATATTTTTGCGGCTACCAATACATGCAGCACAAATGCCCCATTCATCCTACAAGTATGGTCAAGTGGCGTCAGCGAGTCGCTGCAGAAAGACTTGAAGCGTTATTGGCAGAAACTATCCGTCTCGCATTGGAATACAAACAGGTAACCTCCCAGTAACATCTTGATGTAAAGTCTCGCGTCCTTATTGCAAGGTTTTGTATATCATTCCGTGATTTACTTGCAATATCACAACACACTTTTCACACATAACACACTTAAATTCAAATACTTATAAATTTTCCAGGGACGACTAATTAGTTTTTTAGTTTACTTTCCCAAAATTTAATCTGAAGCGCAACATTTTTATCCGCTCCATAACACCTCA
>CAZOPG010000004.1:0-16422 GCA_964581585.1 uncultured Planctomycetaceae bacterium
TTTGAGCCTTTTCAATTTTGGCCTTTGTGTCTTTTATTGAATCAATGTCTCCTCTTTCACTCTCCCATTTTCCGGTAAGCTGGGTGTCCTTTTCTTTCAGCTCTGCCAGTTCCTTTTCTGTTTTGGCAAGGTGCTTTTTGCTTCCCTGGTCGTTTTCTTTTTTAAGTGCCTCTCGTTCAATCTGCAATTGCAGAATTCTTCGCCTGATTCCGTCGAGTTCGGCAGGCAGTGAATCGTTTTCAATTCGTAATTTTGAAGCGGCTTCGTCAATCAAATCTATGGCCTTGTCGGGCAGCCATCTGTCTGAGATATACCTGTTTGACAGTGTCGCCGCTGCTACCAAGGCCGCGTCTGTAATTCGAACTCCGTGATGAGTGTCGTAGCGGTTTTTCAGGCCACGCAGTATCGCAATAGTTTCCTCTACTGTAGGTGGTTCAACCTTGATCGGCTGGAAGCGTCTTTCCAGAGCCGCGTCCTTTTCTATGTGCTTGCGGTATTCATCAATGGTCGTCGCGCCAATACAGCGAAGTTCGCCTCTTGCCAGCGATGGTTTTAACAGATTACCTGCATCGACGGCACCTTCGGCTTTGCCTGCCCCAACGATAGTGTGCAGTTCGTCAATGAACAGAACGATTTGGCCGTCCGAGGCGATGACCTCTTTCAGCACAGCTTTGAAGCGTTCCTCAAATTCGCCTCTGAACTTGGTGCCAGCCAAAAGGGCGCCCATATCGATTGCGATAACTTTTTTGTTTTTCAGGCCAGAAGGTACATCGCCGGTAACTATTCGCTGAGCGAAACCTTCTACTATCGCGGTTTTGCCGACACCAGCTTCGCCAATCAGTACGGGATTGTTTTTTGTCCGCCGATTCAAAACCTGCATGCAACGGCGTATCTCTTCATCTCTGCCAATGACAGGGTCGAGCTTGCCTGTTCTGGCCATTTCAATCAGGTCGATGCCATATCGCTCCAACGCATTGTATTTTCCCTCGGGGTTGGCATCTGTAATTTTATCGCCGCCACGAATCTGCTTCAATGCCTCTTCTATCTGTTCGGGCTTTACGGAGTTCAATGTTAATACTTCTTTGGCCTGGCTTTGAACCGAGGCCATTGAGATAAAAAGATGTTCGACGCTTAAATATTCGTCTCCCATTTTGTCGGCTCGGTTTTGCGCATCCAGCACTATCTGGTTAAATGCAGGTTCCGGCAGAAGCTGGTTAGTCGCTGAGCCTGTAGCTAATCTGTCGATCTCGCCATCAGTCATCTCCTTGATACGCGAAATGTTTGAGCCGATGCGCTTTAGTATCATAACCACAACGCCGTCATCGTCAGCCAGCAGAGCGCTTAGCAGATGCAGCGATGAGAGCACCGTGTTGGATTTAGCCATCGCTATCTGCTGAGTGGTAGCCAGAGCCTCCTGAGCTTTTAAGGTAAATTTGTCGAATTTCATTAGATTGGTTCCTTTCAAACTGTCTATTAATAATACAATGCAAAGACCGTTCCCAAACCTCAGGAAATGCATAACTATTTATTAAATAGAAAGTTATGTGTTTGTGTTACAAAAAATAAGATGCCAAATTGGCAGTGCGACAACGGATTTGCTCACCTGACCAAATATCTCATAAATGACGTGTCAAACCCAAGACTATTGTCCCATTATAAAAAATGGTACAGGGATATATTTCATAATCAGCGCTTACGCTTCAGGCCTTGTTGGTCGGTTAATATTTTTAATTTAAATAACTTTGCTTTTGGTAAATGTTTTAACTCTTTGTTAATAGATCGATTTACGGGAAAACCCCATCTATCAAAATAAGGGTAGAAATTTGCTCCGGCAGCCAAACTCAACTCCTTTACAAAAAGATTAACCTTTTTCTCTGTGTCATTGAAATCAGGATAGTTCTTTTCTCTGATGAGTTCTGCGTATTTTCTAAACAGCTTTTTATAAACATCCCAGCCATATTGCTCCTGAATATGATGCAGAAACCCGATCATCAACCATTTTTCGTTTTTTATCCGTTCAAAATCGTGTTCCCCGGATTCATGATAAACTCTGGCAGTGTCTTTCCATGTAGCCTCTTTATGCTCCAATCCTAATTCCTGGCAAGCATAAAGAGTAAAAAATTCAGCCCAGCTTTCATTGCCGCCGTGTCCGAATACAAAATAATGCTTCATCCCAACAATAAAATCATGGCCCAATTCATGCATTAATCCCCAACTGGGATTTTTGTAATTCGACTTCTCCAACTCACCAAGAATATATTCAATTCTGTCTTGCCTGGAAAGAATGGGATTACCAGAAGACATATGAAACTTCAGGTTATCGACATTCAGGATTATTATTTTATTACCATAAAAGGGTTTTATCCCGTCGGTTAAGTTTGCATAAAGTTCGTATACGACATCCAACTGCATGACAAAGTCAACGGGTTTCCTACATTTCAAAAAAAACCTGTATGGCATGCTTACCATAACATTTTCGCCTTCAACAACATAATAATATCTATTTCTGTCGCGTGTCATGCTACGAGTGATAAAGCTATTGCTATGTTCTTTAAGCGAATAATTCTTAACTTTTACGGGCTTTCTTGCTTGTAAGTGTTGAAAAATAATAGGAGAGTATCTGCGTGTTTCTTCTCTATTATTTGGCGGGATTTTATCAATACTTTTTCTTGAATATTCAAATCCCAGATGCTCTCCCAATTTATTTAGAGGAAAAACTTTAATGTCATGAGATTTGTTCTGAGCTTCCCAGAACCATCCCATTCCAGTCATAAGAAGACTTCCACCTTGCTCAACATAAGATAGGATGGCACTGATCTCGCTCTCGTCAATCGTTCGCGACGGGCGAACAATAATAAACAAATCGCACGCTTTCAAATCTTCATCAGTCACCGGTGAATCTAAATCAACTATTTCGACCCCTCTCGACGCAAGTAATTCCTTTGCATTGGCCGACAAACGGTCTTTATTAAACCAACGGCCCAGATGAGTATATATAATAACTTTTTTATACTTATAACTATTGCCAAGCCAATTTAAAATATTGCCTGTAAAATCATCATTTGCACTCGGATCAATTAACAGCCCGTCATGGCCTAAAGCAATAAACCTCCCTTTGCGATATTCAGAAGCTATCGCAACAGGAGGATAGGAGTTTTGCGGCCATATGATATCGCCGGTGTAAGCTTTGTGATTGCCCCAAAATAATGGAAGAATCTCAGGTTTTAATGGAGCGATAGCTGTAAAACGCCAGTCGTTATCGCCGAGAGATTCGACTCCTTTAGTTATCACATCAAACATATGTAATTGGTTTTTTGAATATTCCTGTGCTTGCACTAAACCGCTAAAAACTGCCACTGTTAAACATAAAGTGAGCCGCCAAACTAAATATCGTTTTTTTGAAGTTGATATCATCATCAATCCCAAGACTTCACCCAACTGTAGATAGAGAAATTAAAGGAACTGGTATTTACCATATAGCATTGTATTTTTTTGCTCAGCTACGCTACTGAACCTCATTTCTAATAGAATACCAAGCCTGTCTTGAAAATCAAGCTTTCTTATTGGGGCTATGAAACAAACTCTTAAATCACAGTGGCGATGAACAGCAGCAGAGCTGAAATGATTGCAGTGGTGATTGTTATTTTCGACCATTTCGTATATCGAGCCAAGCCAGGATGCTGATCCTTAAATTCGTGGTAGTAATCGTCAAGGTCTGAGTCATCTTTTGGGCTCAGCTTAATCTTAACAAATATGTGTGCCACGATAGATATTAAAAATAACGGGGCGGCAATTATGTAAAGGACAGCAACCATAAGCCGGTGATTATACTCGCAGATAGGCATCCCGCCAAGCAAATCTTCCTTTGACGACTTTAATGAATTCAGTTATTGTATAGCTGGAGAATCAAATGGATATTAACATTTTAGCTGGTTTTGGAACTGTCAATTATATCATTCTCTCTGTTTATCTGGCGGCGATGCTTTTTATAGGTTTTCTTTTTGCCGGGAAACAGAAAACTGGTGAGGATTATTTTCTGGCTGGCAGAAAAATGCCGTGGCTGGTTGTGGCGATGAGTATGTTCGCTTCTCTGACGAGCGCTTCGACCTATATGGGGGTTCCCGGTATTGCCTATGCTGACAATATCGCCATACTCTTCGGCGTGATGGTAAGCCCCATTGTCGCTCCGATTCTGATATTTGTCTTTTATCCGTTTTACCGCCGTCTCGGCGTTACGACGAGTTATGAATATATTTATCATCGCTATGGTTCTGCTGCCAGGTTTGTTGTTTCGCTGCTGTTTGTGCTGGCACGACTCGGCTGGCTGGGGGTTGTAATTTACGCTCCGGCGATGGCTCTGTCGGTTGTAAGCGGGATCAATTTGACTTTGGCGATATGCCTGATGGGGCTTTTAGCTACGGCCTATACCGCAATGGGAGGGTTGGCGGCGGTTCTCTGGACCGATGTTGTTCAATTTATTATTCTGGTTGGCGGTGCGATCTGGGTGTCGGTGAGTCTGGTGGGCAATGTCTCCGGCGGATTTGAGCAGATAATACAGAGCGCAAGCCAGGCTGGGAAATTTGATGTTTTCGACTGGCGAATTGATTTCTACAAGATGACCGCTTTGACGGCGGCGATATCGTGGTTTTTTGTGTTCATGCAGGATTACGGCACCGACCAGATAACAGTACAGAGACTAATCTCAGTGAAAAATTCTCGCGGCACCGCAAAAGCCATAATCTTTAACTCCATCAGCGACGTGGTGATCGTCTCAATGCTGCTGTTTATAGGTATCGGCCTTTTCGCATATTATCAGCAGAGCCCTTCGCAGGGGCAGGAGACACTATCGTCCGACCAGATGCTGCCATTTTATATTATTACCGCTCTGCCTGTCGGTGTTTCGGGCCTGATAATTACCGCTATCTTTGCCGCGGCGATGTCCAGTATGGATTCAGGGATAAACTCGCTGGCGACTGTCGTAGTAAAGGATTTTGTTAAGCCGTTACGAAAAGCAACTTCCGAGCCTATCAGCGAGGTAACTCTGGCCAGGGTGCTGACGGTTGTGCTTGGACTGCTGGCGACGGGGATGGCTTTTTATGCATCTAATCTCGAGCACATTGTTAAGGCATGGAGCTGGTTTATAGGTTTATTTGCCGGTCCGATTCTTGCCATATTCCTTTTGGGAATCTTAACCAGATGGGCTAATTTTACCGGCTGGCTGGTTGGAACCATCGCGGCGATTTCCGCAACAATCTGGCTGCAAAATGCTACCGAGGTACACTGGGTTTACTATTTTCCATTTTGCTTTATAATAAGCTTCGGTGTCGGCTTTATTGGATCAGTTCCGTTGGCGATTTGGAAAAGCAAAAAAATTAAATAAGAAAGGCAGCTAAAAATGTCAGATGTACCTCCAATTGTATTATCGACTATCGTTTGCGATAGAGTTCTACTTGATGCACCGACAAAAACATCAAGTCTTATCAGTATCAGGGACAGTATCATCGCGGTAAAATACCCGGCAAGGCATCCGCAACTTTTCTTTTTTGCTGAGATGACAAACGGCCATGAAGATATGCAAATCAAAGTCCGGCTTGTTGATGTGCAGAACAATGATAAGGTGATGGCTGAGAGAATATCAAAAATAAAATTCGATGATGTCAAACGGATTGTTACTATAGTATTAGGCTTTGAGGGGCTGGTTTTTCCGCATACAGGCGAATATTATTTTCAGCTTTATGCCGGTGAGGAACTTCTTAGCAGTCGAAGGGTCGTTTGCCTTCAGATTAAGCCAGGCCAGAAGAATGATCCGAATCAACAGTAAAATCCAGATCAGTGAGTCCGAACTGATTTTCAAAACCTCCCGCAGCAGCGGACCCGGCGGGCAGAATGTCAACAAGGTCAATACAAGGGTAACAGTATTTTTTGATGTTGCAGGTTCCTCAACCCTGTCCAGCACGGAGAAATCGCGAATCCTTAGGAAACTTGCAACCCGCAGCAGTAAGGCAGGTCTGTTAAGAGTTGTTTCGCAGAAACATCGAACCCAAAAGGCAAACCGCAATACAGCAGTCGAACGTCTGGTTGAATTGCTGCAGGCAGCGTTGAAAATCAGTCCGGCACGCAGAAAAACAAAAGTTCCATTTTCAGAAAAACAGAAAAGATTCCAGGGGAAAAAGCGGCATAGCCTACTCAAAAAACAAAGAACATCAGTTAAACTGACCGATGGCGATTAGTCCTGTCAGCCTCCAAACAAATTTTTTTCCCGTCCGTTAATATAATCGGAGGGGATTCTAGATCGCTCTTAGGCGATTATTCGTGCTTTTATCCTATGATTTGCGTTTGTACACTGCCTACAGCCACACGCTCCCACTCTTGTAACACGGCTGTCACCTGCCATTTTTCTCGTTTCAATTAGCTTAGCCCCCTTGGCCTGCATCTTTCGCAGAGCAATGTTAGCCTTACCCCTGTCATGTGTGCCAACCGCATCAACAACCACTGTTACTCTCTTTCCTCGGCAAAGCAGGCCTAATGCTGTTGCTAGAACAGCCCCCTCGGCAAGGCCACCTATCAATATAAACTCATCTGCACACAACTCGGTAAGAATTCGCTCAGCTCTTGGCTCTTTGAATGGATCCTCACAACGTTTGTGCAGTATTACCTGGTCATAACGCAAAAATACATCGCGGGCGAGATCGGTACTGCCGTCTGCAACAAAACTTATTCGCCTGTTTCGCAGGGTATAAGAAACCTTCTGCTGTCCCTTTGTCCCGTCAATGCAGTAATAATCCCCGTTTCTACCCTCAAAGCCGATTGCCGTCGAGACCATTCTCATCCCTTTAACTCGCGACCAAGCCACTACTCTGCGAACATTTGCCAGAATTCTGCGATGGTTCCTCACACACGCCGCACCGTCAGCAATAAACAGGTCTGTTTGGGTGTCCACATCGACAACAACCCGTTTTCGTCGAATCGTTATAGGCCGAATCATTGGCATACCCTTTCATTTTAAAAACCGCTTCTCCGGGACCTTCACTACTTGTACGTCCGGATAACCATTCTGTTAGACAAATGTTAGGTAAAACATCTAAATCTATATCGAATAAATAACGGCCTAACTTAATTTCTTTTTGGCTGTGAAATATCCCCAACGTTTCTACCTAAATTGCCACCTTGTTTTGGTCGATATGTCAGTAGCTGGAGTGGAGCGGAACTTCGCGGACCACTTCCACGATGTTTAATAATAGGAGTGAATAATGGCTGTTTTCGACGTAACTATCAAAGAATATCTTAGAGAAATTGACGATGCTCCGCTGCTTTCGTGGGAAGAAGAATGTGAATTGGCTGAGGATGTTATCGAGTATGACGATCCCCAGGCCAGGGACAAACTGGTTCGAAGCAATTTACGTTTGGTAGTCAACATTGCCAAGAAGTTCAGAGCCAGGGGGATGAGCCTGGGCGATTTGATCGAGGAGGGCAATCTCGGCCTTATCCGTGCGGTTGATTCTTTCGATCCTGTTCATGGAGTTCGGTTCAGCACTTACGCGGCCTGGTGGATAAAGCAGAGCATAAAACGTTCGCTGCTGCTCGACTCCGGCCCCCTATCCATACCTACTTATATGGTCGAGTTGGTGAATCAATATCGGCAGGTTGTCAGCGACCTTCTGGGTAAGCTTGGGCGGGAACCGGAGCCTGAGGAGATAGCTGAAGAAATGAAACAGCCATTGCGAAAAGTCAGAACCATTCGCCAAATAATTGATACGGGAAGTGTTGGCATAAAAGATAACTCGGCGGCGATCGGGAATGGTCTTAGCGAAAACACGCTCGACGAAAATATTGAGATGCCGGAAGATGAGCTGGTAAACGCCGAGGAGATTGCCAAGGCTATCAAACTGCTCGGTGAAATCGAGCCGAGAGAAGCTAATGTGCTGACTTTGAGGTTTGGGCTTTCCGGCGAAGAATCGTTGACACTGAAAGAAATTGGTGCTAGACTCGGCCTGACGCGTGAGAGAGCGAGGCAGATTCAGCGAAGCGCGCTAAAGAAACTGAACGAGTTTATGACTAATTGAGTTCTTTTAATGGACAAAACGCAGGAAACTTTCTTAAAACAGTGTATCCGTGACATACCAGATTGGCCCAAAAAGGGAATCCTTTTTCGCGATATCACTCCGTTGCTGGCAAATTCCGATGCGCTTGTCGCGGCGATAAAGGCTATCGCCGACACCGCTGCCGGGCTGGGGGTACAATATGTTGCGGCTGTTGAGGCTCGTGGGTTTATTTTTGGTTCGGCAGTCGCAGAAAAAATTGGCGCAGGTTTTGTGCCTATCAGAAAGAAAGGTAAACTCCCCTACAAGACCGAAAGCTTAACATACAATCTTGAGTACGGCACAGACATGCTCGAAGTCCATAGTGACGCGGTAGAAAAAAACGCAAAGGTTTTGATGGTTGATGACTTGCTTGCTACCGGCGGAACAATGGGGGCGGCTTGCGAACTAATGGAAAATGTCGGAGCTGATATTGTCGGGATAACATTTCTAATTGAACTGGCTGACCTCAGTGGTCGAGAAAAACTCCGCGGCCGTAAAGTAAATACGATTATCTCCTATTAGTATTCCTATGAAAAAATTGCAGGTAACAATTCCGAAAGTTGAGCAGGGCAGTTACGATGTTTTCATCGGTAGCGGAATACTGTCAACGGTTTGGCAAAAACTCGACGATATTTTTCCCCAGGCCAATAGATTTGTCATAACGGATTTAAATGTTCAGAAAAGCGGCCACGTCAAAAAACTTCTCGGCTCCTGTAAGACGCCAATGTTTGTTATCGATCCGCCCGGCGAAGTATCGAAAAACATTGACACTGTCGTTTCGATTGTCGAGGCGATGGAAAAAGCTACCCTTGGAAGGGATTCGATGATAGTAGCACTTGGCGGTGGAACCGTTGGAGATATCGCAGGCTTTGCCGCGGCGATCTTCAAGAGAGGGATACCAGTTGTGCAGATACCGACGACCACCGTTTCACAGGCGGACTCGGCGATAGGTGGAAAGACAGGAGTGGATTCGACAATGAGCAAAAATGCCTTCGGCGCATTTTATCAGCCGGGTGCAGTTTTCGTCGATGTCGATACGCTGAAAACCCTCGACGACAGACAGTTCCGCTCAGGCCTGGTTGAATCGATTAAACATGCCCTGATTGCCGATGCCAACTACTTTGAGTATTTTGAAAATAATATTGACGATATTCTAGAACGGGACACTGCTGCTCTTGAGAAAATAATGCAGTTGAATTGCAAAATAAAGGCTGACGTTGTGCAGCTTGACCCGACAGAACAGAATAAACGGCGCATATTGAATTACGGCCATACGGTTGGGCACGCGGTAGAATCTGTCAGCGGTTTTGAGTTTCTGCACGGCGAAGCAATCGCAATAGGTATCATCGCTGCGGGCAATATTGAAATTCAGCTCGGCATTGGAAGCAAAGACAGGCTCGAAAGGGTTAAAAATATGCTTGTAAAACTAGGGATGCCGTTAAATATTCCAAAAACGCTGGCAAAAAATAAGTTGATAGATATAATAAAGCGCGATAAAAAGGCTATCAATAAATGGCCGAGATTTGTGCTAATTGATGAAATTGGTTGTGCCCTTTGCACGGATGGTCAATGGGCGAATGAAGTTAAACAGAAACTCGTAGAGAGCGTATTGGATATCCTCTATGAACAAAAGTAGTACGGAGAGAATTATGTTCAGAGAAAAAATTAAAGTTTTGGATTGCACCATTAGAGACGGCGGCCTAATCAATAATCATCATTTCAACGACAAGTTTGTCCGTGCAGCGTACAAGGCGATATCGGAGGCCAAAATCGACTATATGGAGATGGGATACCGCGCCTGCAGAACGCTTACCACCGATAGCGATTTCGGGCCGTGGAAATACTGCGACGACAACAAAATTCTCGAAGTAACTGACGGTATCGAATCTGACGTGAAAATAGCTATTATGGTGGACGCTCATCGTATCGCTGAACAGGAGTTCAAACCCGTAGATGAAAGCCCTGTAGATGTTATTCGAGTTGCAACTTATGTTAAAGATATCGATAAAGCCATTGCGATGGCCCACAAATCGCATGACTTAGGTTATGAAACCACCGTCAATATTATGGCTATCTCGAAAGAAATCGAAAAGGATCTTATCGAATCGCTCGACCAGATTGCTAAATGTCCTGCCGATGTTGTTTATGTTGTTGACAGCTTCGGTTATTTTTACTGTGAACAGATAGAGTATCTTGTCAAACTATTCAAAGAACATCTGCCCGGTAAGGAAATCGGGATACATTGTCATAATAATCAGCAGTTGGCATTTGGCAATACGATCGAAGGAATTATCCACAATGCCAATTATGTTGACGGCTCACTGTACGGTATTGGCCGAGGCGCGGGGAACTGTCCGCTGGAACTGATTATGGGATTTTTGAAGAATCCTAAATTCCAACTCACGCCTGTTCTGAAAGTAATTGAGGATTATATGATACCGATGCTCGAGGAGATGGAGTGGGGATATATGATACCTTATGTGATTACCGGCATTTTGAACGAACATCCGCGTTCGGCCATCGCAATGCGAAAGGGCGCCGACAAAGATAAATACGCAAAGTTCTATGAAGATATAAGAGCCATAGATTAGAACGTTGCCTGGGTTGAAAACCTTTTTCATTTTTGCTGATGATGTGGGATAGCCCTTCTAACTTTTGGCAAGGTTTTTTATGAAAGTGATTGCAAATCATGCCCACCTGATGCCAAAAGGATCATGGCTCAAAGGTGATGTTAGCCTGCTACTGAAACACATGGATCACAATAGTATCGATATGGCTGTTGTCTTCCCACCATTTGCGTGCCAGTGTAATGACAGTATGAAGGAGGCTAATTTATGGGCATTGAAAGAGATCGAACCCTACAAAGACCGTCTTCTACCGGCAGGAACACTGTTTCCACTTGCCCCCGATGCTATTGATTTGCTTGGTTTTCTTGCAGACGAGGGTGTAAAGTGGGTTAAAATTCATCCTTCCATTGACACCTACGATATTGTCGATCCTCGCACAGAACCATTCTATGCGCTGGCAGAACGTTTGGGTATGATTTTGGATTATCATACCGGTCCTCACGGAACAAGACTCTCGCTGGCATCCCCACAAAAATTCGACGATCTGGCATGGGATTACCCGGATCTTAAATTCGTCTTCGAACATTTGGGTGGCAGAACATATTTTGAAGATTTCCTGGCTATCATCAACAGTCATTCCAATCGTAGAAAATCAGATGGCAAAGAGATCTGTGTTTTTGGAGGGTTGGCAAGTATATTAGCGCCTAAACAATCTATGTGGTATCTTGGCCCAGAAAAAGTCCTCGACTTTATTCAAATATGCGGAGCTGATACGTTAATTTTCGGGCTGGATTTTCCATGGAATAAACAGGAACAAACGCATAAAGATATTGAGACTATTAAGGGACTTGATATTTCTGAAGAAGACAAAGACAAAATATTAGGAGGCAACCTAGCCAAGCTTCTTGATATATAGATAAATTTCTATCAAGAAATCAGAGCGATAGATTAGTACGAAAACTTGTCTCAAAGAGCAAATGTTTCAATTGTAAAGGTTGATTCACCTGTCATTTCATACTTTTTGACATCAACTTCGTCAGCTCCTCTTTCTGGCGATGTTACATTCCCAGCCATTTTCATTTGGCCCTGGTAGGATTTTATCAGGCCGGTAGTTATATCAACCCGCAGGTCGATGTCCGTGTTTTGCTTCATATCAGATTTTATTTGTGAGTCTTGCTGCTGAGGCATGGGCAAATCGACAGCTTTTACTTCGATTTCCGCCAGATAGTTTTCTACTTTTTTTAATGTCCATGTGTAAAGCACACAAGCTGACCCTTCACAGCGTCCCCATGGTTGACGCCATGATTTGTCTGGCACGATAGGCTTATCTGGATAAGGAGCTAAAATGCCTGGCAGGTGCTTAAGCGAATTACTGAAACCTTTTAGCCGCATCGTTTTTGTTTCCTCAGAATATTTTGCGTGATTAGTATCAGTCTCAACAATTTTTAACGCAAGTTCTTCATTGCCAGTGCAGCTGAGTATCTTACCCTCGGTGTTAACTTTTAGAGTTACGCTTTTACCAATCACAGGTTTGAGGTAGAAACGTTTCTGTTCTTTGCTTTCATCTCTACTATCAAAATCCATCATAGTTGTCCATTTCTCATTCATTCCCTGGTCCATTTTCGACATGGTGGCGAGCCAGGTTTTCCTAATAGTCATAATACCATTTGGCTCAACAGCCAGACACTCCAGTTTATATTCATTATGAATAATAGTTTTAGAGCTGAAAATCGTTCCATCATCTTTACTGCTTTTTTGTTCACCACTTGTCGTCTCGGTTACTTTAACGGTGTATCCTTTCGGCAAACTAAGCTTGAGTAGAACCGTTTCTTTTCTTCGACAGGATGTTAGCATCAAACAACTAACAAAAAATATGAAAAGTAAGGTCAGCTTAAATTTCATTGTTTATTTCCTTTCAAAAAATTGAACAGAATTCAAACCCCACTGTATGCTTCGAATCCACCATCAATAGTTACAGTTGAGCCATTAACAAATGATGCTGAATCGCTTAGCAGCCAAACAACGGCACTTACAATTTCATCTGGTTGGCCAAATCGATTTTGTGGAACTGAGCCAAGAATCGTCTTCCCACGTTCGGTAAGTTCTCCGCTTTCTTCGAAAAGCAGGTATTGGTTCTGTTCAGTCGCACAAAAGCCAGGTGCGATTGCGTTGACACGAATTTTAGTTGAGTAATTTTGACAGATATGCACCGTTAACCATTTTGTAAAGTTTATAACAGCAGCTTTTGCAGCGGCATACGCTGCTGCACGTGTCAGAGGCCTAAAGCCTGCTATTGATGCAATATTGATGATTGAGCCACTATCCTGTTTTACAATCTCTTTTCCGAAAACCTGGCATGGAAGCAGTGTGCCGATAAAGTTCAAATCAAATACCCATTTTGTATCTTCGACGGGTATCTCGAAAAAGGACATATCCTCTGAAGTTGTCGCTTCTTTTTTATTGCCGCCAGCACCGTTGACGAGGCAATTAATTCGGCCAAATTTTGCAACTATTTGAGTACAAGCATTTTGCAGTGATTTTTTGTCAAGTACGTCAACTTCCAAAGCAATAGCTTCGTGGCCGGCACGGGCGATTTCCTTAGCAACCTTTTGTGCGGCCTGTTTAGAAATATCAAGCACAGCAACCTTGGCACCACAGTCTGCTATGGTTTTTGCCATAGTACCAGCGAGAAAACCCCCTCCACCGGTCACTACTACAACTTTATCCTTAAGAGAAAATAACTTTTCAAGAATCGGTTCTTCCATCATTTAGTTCAAGTCCTTATTATATGTGCTCAACTCATCAATTCCGCTTTTGCTGACAGCTACATTGTCTTCAACGCGGAGACCGCCGAATCCTGGAATATAAATGCCTGGCTCCACGGAAGTAACCATTCCTTCTTCCAGCAGCATATCATTCCCAGGTGCCAGCAGTGGCGGAAATTCATGGTATCGCCAGCCTACGCCGTGACCTGTAATGTGTATGAAATATTCACCATAACCTCCCTCGTTGATAATGTCGCGGGCAGCTTTATCAACGTCAGACATTTTGACGCCTGGCTTGATGCATTCTTTAGCTGCCTTTTGCGCCTCTAGTATCAGGCTGTAGATATCCTTTTGTTTAGGGTTTGGTTCTCCAATGACTATCGTCCTTGTGTTGTCGGCCCAGAAACCATCTGCAACAACAGCCAGCTCGATTATTACGATGTCACCAGATTGGAGTTTCCTGTTTGTTGTGATTTCACATGGTCGCCAGGCTCTTTCAGTCCCCTCTGCTGAAGATACCTGAGCAAAACCACGAGCAGATTTGACACCTTTATATCCGCTGCCTTTAACTGCAATGGCACTATTCACCATAGCAGCCAGTTCTATTTCGCTGACGCCCTCAACTGCTTTTCCCTTAAAAGCAGCCAAACCAAAACCGGCAATATCATTTGCGACACGAAGCTTTTCAATCTCGGCTTTGGTTTTAAGCACACGCAAACTGTTTATCATTTCGGTGGCGTCGACAAAATTGGCATCAGGCAGAGCTTTTTTCAGCATTTGTCTGGATACCGCTGTAGGCACGGCAGGTTCGGCAATATTGAGAGATGGAGCAATTGATTCGAAACTTTCTTCTATACCAACTCTGCCGGTTTCAACACCGAATTTTTTGGCCATCCTATTTATTAACTGCTGTATTTGGCTGGCAGCGTCCGGGGCACCCAGATGAGCCCATTCATAAGTTGATAAATCAGTTATGCCGTCAACTCGTGCTTCCTGAGATTCGCAAGCCGGAACTATCAAATGACAATCGCCATCACAAGTAAAGATAAACCAACTTGTTCCTGTTAATGGCCACCAGCCTGATAAAAACAAAATATTCTCCGGCAAACGACATATCAAAGCATCGAGTCCTTTTTCATTTAGACTCTTCTTGATTCTGTCGAATCTTTTTTTATCGATGATCATTTTATTTCTCCCAATATGCTGCATCCGGCAGACTGCCATCCATACGATATCCGCCATCCATTACAATAACTTCACCGGTCATATATCGGCTATCGTCATTGGCCAGAAAAACAACCCCGCGAGCAATCCATTCAGGCTTGGCTATTTCCTTCATCGGTACACGCTTAAATAATGCGTCAATAACGGGTTTAGTATACATTGGTGTGGTAAGCTCGCTGTAAGTGGCGCCAGGTTCTATGCAATTTACATTGATTTTGTGTGGTGCAAGCTCACTTGCAAGGGTTCTGCTGAAGGCTTCGATGGCTCCTTTGGCAGCAGTGTATGCAGAGCAGTTCGGCTCAGAAATCATTGCGTGGATACTTGAGAAATTTACTATTTTCCCTCCGTTGCCTTGCTTTATCATTTGCTTTGCTACTTCTCTACAGCATATCACAACGCTTGTGGCATTGTTTCTCATAATATCTTCATATTCTTCAGTGGTCATTTCGATTACAGGTTTTTGTAAAATCCTGGCAGCATTATTAACCAGAATATCAACCCTGCCAAATAGCTTCACTGTTTCTGAAACCATGTTTATAATATCGTCTTCATTTCTTACGTCCGTTGGGATCGATTTAAGCTCCGCAGATGTTTCTTTGCTTATTTTCTCAACCGCTTCATTTCCTTTTTCAGGTCTAAGCTCAGCAATTACAATTTTAGCCCCTTCTTTCGCAAATTCCGAAGCTACTGCATAACCTATTCCTGCTCCTGCTCCGGTTACTATTGCCACCTTGTTTTCAAGTAAATGTGCTTTTGCCATTTTTCTTACCTTTCAAACCTTATCCTCTTTCGACATATCTTGCCTTCTTTTGATTACATTTCATATCTCAAGGACTACTTTAATTGCGTTATCGGTTCGGTTTCGCATAATCTCGATGCCTTCGCTGAATTCCGATAATGGCAGGCGATGTGTTATCAATGGCTTCGCCGTTATTATTCCTCTTTCATGCAGATTAATTGCTTCATCCCAGACACTGGGCCCGCCAAGCACTCCAAGGACAGTTATATTATTTATTACTAATGGATCAAAATCAACCGCACATTTCTCTCCTGCAAACAATCCTGTCATTGCGACACGCGCCCGAGGTGCAATAATAGAAGCGATATCATCCCACACTGACGGTTTACCGACAGCTTCGATTACTACATCTACCATATGACCATCTGTAGCTTCTTTGACTTTCGCTGCGACGTCTTCGTTTCTGATATTGACCGTAACATCTGCTCCCAACCGTCGTCCGACAGTTAATCTTTCTTCTCTTGTGCCAACAAGAATCACTTTACGGGCACCGTACGCTTTAGCAGTCTGCACAGCAAACAAGCCAATCGGGCCAGGACCCATTACAGCAACATAATCTTCAGGGCACACCTTTGCCAGCTTCGTTGGATATAATGCTACTCCAGTAGGCTCAATAAAAGTTGCTTCTGCAAATTCTATCTTATTACACTTGTGCAGAAAATACTTTGGGAAAGATATATATTCGGCAAAACCACCATCACGATTTAATAGTCCTGTTTCTGTGCGATGCTGACATTGATTATACCAGCCTCTGACACAATAGCTGCAACTCCTACAACCTACTGAGCATTCGCCTGTTACCCTGTCACCAATTTCAAACTCGCTTACATTAGAACCAAGTTCAGCCACCTCACCCGACCACTCATGGCCCAGAGTAAACGGTAACCTGGTCAATCCGCTTGTGATATAAAACATTGTTCCATCATAAATTACAAGATCAGTGCCACATAATCCAGCTGCTTTAACCTTTATTAAAACATCGTCGC
>CAZOPG010000005.1:0-16403 GCA_964581585.1 uncultured Planctomycetaceae bacterium
ATATTGTCCGTAAGCCAGCCGAGAATCAGCTCCATCTCGATGGTTGTTTTTACTCCCAACTTCAAGGCATTGTCCCAAAGACTCTGCGGCTTGGGAATCGGCTGAATCAACGCTTGGATACTGGTCGAAATAATATTGCCTCCGCTGCCTTGCGACTGCTGCATTACGATTCGCAATCGCTCCGAGCCAATTTCATCCGTAGCGTCGGTGATATCATCAAGATCTTCACGGGCTGGAAAAGTTTGAACGTGCCTGTGACCAAAGACAAGCAAATCGTCATTTACATTGTCAGCGTCATCAATATGAGGACTAATATAGAGAATCGGCCTTTTCAGCGTTTTAAAAATCTCCGCCGCCAAAGCAGGTGCAAAGGATCCCCACGTCCCTTCGACTTTTACCGGCCCATCACGGGCGCCGGTATTTTGAAGCCGAGAGATAATTTGCTCAACTGTGTTGTCCCGTCCAATATTCATAAAATAAATTAACGGGTGCTGTTATTAAACTCCAAAGGAGGTTTTGACTCCCTTGGCTGCACGTATCAGCGGATGTTTTTTACTAACCGTCTTTATCTTACCCGCTATCGTTCTTAGGGGAACGCTTGAATATTTGCCGTCTTTGAAAACAACAAGATGGTTTTTAACGCCCTTGCTTAGCAGATCAATCGCCTGGAAGCCCAAACCGGTTGCCAGCACTCTATCGAAAGCAGTTGGCGTCCCGCCTCGCTGAATATGTCCCAGTGTTACCGCTCGACATTCAAGGCCGGTCGCACTCTGCATCTGCTCGACCAGCCTGTCAGCAATTCCGCCCAAACGAATCGGGTCAGGACTGTGTTCCAGTCTTTTTTTTACTACCATCTGCCCCCCAAGTTCCTTAGCACCTTCTGAGACGATGATAATGCTGAACCGTTTACCTCTTTTTGATCTATCCAGAACAAAGTCGCAAACTTTCTGCAGCTTGTAAGGTATCTCAGGCAGCAGGATAACATCACTTCCACTTGCAATCCCTGCGTGCAGAGCAATCCAGCCGGCATATCTGCCCATCACTTCAACTATCATAACACGGTGATGTGAACCTGCTGTTGTGTGCAGTTTATCAATTGCCTCAGTCGCTGTTGTCACCGCCGTGTCAAAACCAAATGTAAAATCTGTGCACGGCAGATCATTGTCTATTGTTTTCGGCACACCCATCACAGTAAAACCTTTTTTTGCGAAATCCGCCGCAGAGGCCATCGTCCCATCTCCGCCGATGCAGATCAGCGCGTCAATATTTCTGGCTTTCAGATTAGCAACGCATTTGTCTGACACATCCCTGGTTCGCACCTTGCCGGCACTGGTTCTAGTTGCGTATTTGAAAGGGTTGGCAAGATTACTTGTGCCCAGAATCGTTCCGCCGACAGTAAGAATATCGCTGACATCGTTGAATCCAAGCGGCCGCATACGGTCCTCTATCAATCCAAGATAGCCGTCCTCTATACCCCAAACGTTGAGTTTATACTTCGAGATAGCCGTCTTTGTAACCGCTCGAATAACAGCATTCAGGCCGGGACAATCCCCGCCGCCGGTCATAACCGCGATAGTTTTAATTTTTTCAGCCATAAGTTTTATCCTATACTTTTCTTTGCTGCCTCGACAACATTATCCGCTGTAATTCCGAATTTTTCATAACAGGCCTTATATGGTGCCGATGCTCCGAAACTGCTCATTCCAACGAATACACCCTTTTCGCCAAGCCATTTGCCCCAGCCAGACTCAACACCTGCCTCAACCGCGACCCTTGCTTTAACATTTGGCGGAAGCACAGAATCCTTGTAAGCTTTATCCTGCTTTTCAAACAATTTCCAGCAAGGCATATTCACCACCTGAGCTTTAACGCCTTCAGCGGCAAGTTTATCCGCGGCGTCAAGGGCGATCTCCACTTCTGAACCGGCCGACATAATCAGCACATCAGGCTCAGCCTGTTTGACAAGCACATAAGCACCCTTTTCTAAATTTTTGTTAGGCTCAAGAACCTTGATGTTCTGTCTCGTTAGTAAAATAGCTACAGGCCCCTCGTTATATTCAAGTATAAACTTCCACGCCTGCGTGGTTTCGTTTGCGTCTGCTGGACGAATCACCAACAGGTTTGGCATCGCTCGCAAAGATGCTATTTGCTCTATCGGCTGGTGAGTCGGTCCGTCTTCGCCCAGACCAATACTGTCATGCGTGAAAACAAAGATTGATGGATAACCGCTCATTGCCGCGACACGAATTGCCGGCCGCATATAATCGCTGAACACAAAAAATGTCCCGCCGTAAGCCCGCATCAGGCCCGAAACTGAAATGCCGTTCATTATTGCGCCCATTGCATGTTCACGAACCCCGTAACGGATGTATCTGCCGCCGCGGTTGTCTTTCTGAAAATCCTCTGCGCCTTTGAATTGAGTATTATTTGAAGGCGTCAAATCAGCTGAACCGCCAAGAACCAAAGGCGTCGAGGGCATAACAGCGTCAAGCGTCTGTCCAGAAGCCTTTCGCGTCGCCACGGCCCCATCATCGAATTTAGGTAATAGAGATTCAATATCAATACCGACCTTGCCCGCCTTAGCATCTTTAATTTCACCCGCCAGATCAGGATATTTTTCGCTATAGGAGGCAAACAATTCATTCCATTGTTTTTCAACTTCGCTGCCTTTGCTCTTCATTTTTTGTGTATGCTCAAACACTTCATCAGGAACTACGAAAGTCTTTTCAGGATCCCAGCCGAAATTCTTTTTCATTAGCTTGATTTCATCTTCGCCCAGAGGTGCCCCATGCGCGGTGTGGGTATCCTGAAAATTCGGACTTCCGAAACCGATATGTGTGCGCAACTGGATAATGCTTGGCTTACCCTTAACAGCCTGAGCCTTTTTCAATGCCTTCTCAAACGCATCCATATCATTGCCATCACCGCCGACAACTTGAACATCCCAGCCGTAAGCTTCAAATCGCTTAGCTCTATCTTCGGTAAATGACAGCGACGTTTTACCGTCAATGGTAATATAATTGTCATCGTAAATTACAATCAGGTTATCCAATCCCTGATGCCCCGCCAGCGAACATGCCTCCGAAGCCACACCTTCCTGCAGACACCCATCGCCGGCAATGACATAAACGTTATAGTCAAACAGGTTGAATCCATCCTTGTTGTAACGCTGTGCCAAATATTTTTCAGCGATTGCCATACCCACAGCATTGCTGATTCCCTGTCCCAAGGGCCCGGTTGTAGCTTCAACGCCCGGCGTATGTCCGAATTCCGGATGGCCTGGCGTTTTGCTGCCCCATTGCCTGAAATTTTTCAAATCCTCTAAGCTCATATCGTAGCCGGTCAAGTGCAGAAGCGAGTACAGCAGCATACTTCCATGGCCGGCACTTAGCACGAAACGGTCTCGGCCGTCCCATTTCGGATTAGCTGGATTATGCCGCATATACTTCGTCCACAGCGTATAGGCTGCCGGCGCCATTCCCATAGGCATCCCAGGATGGCCCGATTTGGCCTTTTGCACGCCATCTACTGACAAAAACCTTATAGTTTGAATACATAGTTCATCGATACCTGCTTTTTTCATCATTAAAATCCTTGAATAAAACGCCTATTGAGTGTATTTTCATACTTTATACGCAAGCCATGTAGCGTACTCGAAAAACAACTTTTTTGCAAGTTTTATTCAATTGTAAGGATTCAGGCTCTGGTACAAAGATGAGAAACCTTTTTTCCAAGATAGGCTTTTTTGTAATATTGATGGATATAATTTTGATTTCAGGATGCGAAAAACAAAAGCCCAAAACCATAGTCTGCCTCGGCGACAGCCTGACAACCTGTGGTGGCAAAGATGGCAGATACACCGACTATCTGGCCAAATGGCTGCCGAAGCACAAAATAATCAACAAGGGAATTAGCGGCGACACACTCGCAGGCGGCAGAGAAAGATTCGACAAAGATGTTATTTCTCTTAACCCTGATGTCGTTGTCATTGAACTCGGCGCAAACGATTTCTGGCAGAAGACAAGAGAGATTCCAGAACTTAAAGGTGACCTTGAATATATGGTGGCCCAGGCCCAAAGCATCAGTGCCGAAGTTGTCATCGCAAGCTGTTTTGGCGACAGGGATTTTGAATCAGAGCAGAAAATCGAATTCAGCACGGATCGTTTTGATTACGGCAGCGCCATAGCGAAAATGGAATTGGAAATCGTTGCACAGTACAATTGTTTTTATGTTTCCAATATGCAGATTGACATCAAGCCCAACGGCAAGGTCCCATACTGGACTGACGACAATCACCCTAATGAATTTGGCAACGAGTTTGTCGCCAAAAGGATCATGGCAGAAATCAAAAAAGCACTTGTTGAAATCAAAAAACGCTAACCGCTGATTTTATTCTTCCCCCAGCGGATTGCCTGACAGGTCGGTTTGTACTGGCTCACGTTTCGATTTGCCGAAGATGCCTTTCCACAACCCAGACAGGCCACCACCAACCCCATGAACTGCCGCTCCGCCGATATCGGTAATAAGCCCGATAGGCTCAGCAAGACTGTCCCAGAACCAGTAATTATATTCAGCCTTGCACACGCTCGTATGCGAGTTAAAGACAATAATCAACAGAACCGCTGTCAAGGTAAGTTTCGTACTCTTTTTCATTTTCCCGTTCCTTTAATGAAAGTCTGATAATATATACCTGTTTCGTCAATCTTCTAACACTAACCTTTTCGGCATATTCAACCCCCAAATCCAGTACAAAAGAACTATAAAGAAGCAACATTATTAAGAATTGCAAGCCCCTTTGTTCGTTACAATCGTCAATTTCTGCCTATATTACCAAAAAAGCGTTAATTGAGTTCTTTGTCGAGAGAAAAAAAAGTACGAAAATTTTCGTAAAATTTTATTGACAATACGAAAGAGTTCGTATAGATTGATTTTTCAGTGGGTATGAACGGGAAAATATGAAAAGGAAGGGAACATGAAAAAGAATGAATTTTCGCCGCCTACGGGTAGAGAGTTAATGATTCTTGCAATTCTCTGGAATGGCGGGCCAAGTACGGTTAAGCAGGTAAATGAGAAAATGAACGTGGCCGAAACTGTCGGCTATACAACTACGCTCAAACTTATGCAGATAATGACAGAGAAAGGATTGCTGCAAAGAGACGATTCGCAATTCAAACATATTTACACCCCTGCTATTACAGAGGAAAGCACACAAAATCAACTCGTTGACAATCTACTCGAAAAAGCCTTTGGCGGTTCAGCAGAAAAGCTGGTAATGCGTGCGCTGTCAGCAAAAAAGGTCTCGTCCAAAGAGTTGGCGAAAATTAAAAAACTACTCAATAAAATGGAGGGAAACTAAAATGGAACTGTTTGAAAGTTTTCAGAATATTGTATCGCAACAGATTGTTCAAAGACTCGGCTGGACGCTTATTCATTTTCTCTGGCAGGGGACGGCGGTTGCTGTTTTGCTGGCGGTTGTGCTGAGACTGCTTAAAAAATCAACGGCGAATATGCGTTATCTGGTTACGTTTATGGCAATGGCACTGATTGTTTTTCTGCCGATAGTAACGCTGCGTATGATAGGTGCTTCTGTCCCGGCAGTTGATGTAGAAAAAGCAGAATCCGCTGAGCTTATAATTGTTGAATCACCGACGGTTCCAGCCGTTGAATTTGTATCGACAGAAATTGTCGAGCCCACTAAGAATGTTGAGTCTGTTTTGCCGAGGATTTCATTGCATAGGCGGTTTGTTGAAGCGATTGAGCTTAGCCTGCCTTATATCGTGGTTGGGTGGTTTGTTGGCGTATTCGGCCTGAGTATCTGGTATCTTGGCGGGTGGTGTCAGTTGCAGAAGATTCGAAGCAGAAATTTGCAGGTGGTTAGCCAGCCTCTGCAGAACAAGTTGGGCCAATTTGCTGACACTTTGGGCGTTAAAAGAATGGTGCAGATTGCCCAGTCGGCGCTTGTACAGGTGCCGACCGTAATTGGGCATTTTAAACCTGTGATACTTCTGCCTGCTGCCGCATTAACAGGTTTAACAGGTGAACAGATAGAGGTGATTCTTGCTCACGAACTGGCACATATAAAGAGATGTGATTATCTGGTTAATATTTTGCAGACCGTTATTGAGATTCTTGGTTTTTATCACCCGGCCGTCTGGTGGATATCGAATAAAATCAAGATCGAACGGGAGAACTGCTGCGATGATTTGGCGGTTGGCGTATCTAACGACCGTCTTTGTTACGCAAAGGCCTTGGCGACAATGGAAGAGGTGCGAAGCAAATCGTTAGCTGTCGCTGCAAGCGGCGGAAGTTTGCTTGAACGTATTCGCCGATTGGTTGGCAAAGATTCAACGGAAAAAGAAAAATCCAGTTGGCTGCCAAGTGTAATCGCAATATTGCTGATAATGGTGATGTTGATACCGGCAGCTTTTGCACTAAACGCTAAAACCACCGAGCTAGCGGAGAACATAGAAAAAACGACACAATTCAAAGCGACATTGTCTGATGGTGTAACTATTGGGCAGGTTATACAACGGGCTGATAGTGAAGCACGCCTCTTAAATCACGAATATGTTGGCACTGAACATATTCTGCTTGCATTGTCTTCTAGAAATCCAGGAATAGTTTATGAAATTTTTAAGGCGTTTAGTATTGGCAGAGATAAAGTTCGTGATGAGGTTTTGAGATTAATCAAAAAAGGGACTACGCCGGTTACGAAAGAAAAGTTACCCTCGACAGCACGCGCTAAATTGGCTGTCAAAAATGCCTTTCAGTGGGCCAAAGCTCTTAATAGTGATACTGTGGACTCACATCACCTTCTACTTGGTCTTCTGCAGGTGGAAGATGGAGTGGGTGCCCAGGTTCTTATGAATCTGGGTCTAAATCTTGAAAAAGCTAAAGAGGCTATGGAGGACACAGAGAATAAACAACTTAGGCCTTGGTGGCGAAGTGGGCCAAAGGCTGATGATTCGGGAGGCAAACACGATGGAGCGGTTGATAATGTTTTGAATGATTCGAATCTTCCAAAATTGAATCCATCTATTCACCCTACTACTGGAAAGGTTGAGATGGCTTGGGAAGTTGATTCGCTTGGGCTTTCAAAACAAGAGCGAAGCGAGTTCGCTGTTAGAATAATAGAGATTCTGCAGGGACGGATTGATCCAAAAAACAAGCTTAGCTTTGCCTGGCAGCCGAAAGGAGAGGACAAAATTGAGATTTTTGTCGTATTGGATTTTGGCAAGGAAATATCGCCGCAGGAATTAGTTGCTCGTTTGCGGACTGAAGAGATGCAGAAAAGGGTTGAATCGGCTAAGAAGTTATCTGATTTGGGCAAAGTGTTATTTATATACGCCAATGATAATGAAGAAAAATATCCCGATGATATAAATGATTTAAGGCCTTATGGCCGTGACGAAAGTATTGTTGATTGGGCTTTGGAAAACGTCGAATATCTCGGCAAAGGCAAAGATATAACAATTCAGCCACAAGCTGTTATTGCTTATGACAAAATAATGTTAGACAAAGGCGAAGGTACAAATGTTCTGTTTAATGATTATCATGTGGAATTCTGCAAAGCGAAAAGACTAAAAGAGCTGGGGATTGAATTCTTACCGGAGCAAATTTCAAAAGGGACTATGTTTGACCGATTGCTGAGTAAACCTGTGACGGTCGATATCGAAAAAAGTCCAGACGGTAGCAGGCTGACCGTTCAGTACGCAGTGATAGCTGTCTGCAAAGCGGTAGGTGTACCTTTTAAGTGGGAAAAGAGTGCAAAATATGCCGAACCTGAACGACGGAGGTTTATTGAGCCACTGCACATGAATGATATTTCTGCACGTAAAGCAATTAGTGATATTCTGAGGCCTTTTGATCTAAGCTACGCCATCGATGGAGACGGTCTGTTTCTTTATCATCTAGATTGGAAAAAACGCAGTGAGCTGGTTGAAGTCGAAGGAAGTAAAGCTGACTTGCAGCGAAAGGTTGATATTACTGCCAGTGATTTCAAGATTAGGACAAATAATCGCGGGGTCAACAATCTGATAGTATCGATTAAAAATGATGGTGATATAGTTATTCCTGAGTTCAAGCTGAGATACTATCGTGGTGATGTCGAAAATAATCTTGATGAGGCTGGTAATGCTCACAACGGCTGGCACGGTGCTGGGCCCATCGAGCCGGACAAGACATGGAACGAGCAAACAAGAGATTTTCATTTACCTGACGGCAAATATGAATTTTCCATTGTTTTAGATTATGACAATACTGTTTCCGAAACCGATGAGAATAATAATGAGGCTGCGATAAGCGTTAATATTATTGATGGTAAGATTGCTAATGATACCGTTTATGCCAAATCGCTTGTTGAGGATTTTTTCAAACATAACTATCGTGATATTTCAGCCAGAAAAACTATCGAATGGGGAGAACCTGTCCAGGACGCAAACGGAAATATATCGATACGTTACAAATATGAGGCCGCTATCTGGGATAAGGACAAAATTATTACAAACCAGCTTTTTGTTTTCGATAAAAGTGGCAAACTGCTCTCATTTGATAAATTACAGGATGATATAAAAGTAAAAGAGCAGGAGATTGAATCAGAGCAGGAAGGCTTTCGGCCGCAGATATTAACAGGCGGATATATTTTGAGCGTTCCTGCAGATTTGCCGCAGCTAAAAGAACTCCTTCCAAATGATAAATCCGGCAATACCAAAATGATTACGCCTAAGGAGCTTGACGAGTTTCTTGCTGTTATTAGGACCAATCCAGAGGCAAGAATAATATCTGCACCAAAGATACTTACGAATGACGGCGAGGCCGGAGAAATAAGAACTGAAAACGTCGAAGAATTTGAATCCGTCGTGCTTAAACTTAAAAATACTGTTGGGTCGGACAGGAAGACAATCACGCTTGAGTTTGATTTTGAATATATTCTTAGTGATTCCGAAGACCAGAAAACGACATCTAACAATGTTTCAACCAAGGCAACGCTCCTTTCTGAGCACACTATCGCTGTCGCCGGTGGTGTTGATAATAACGGCCAGACAATACTCCTGCTTGTAAATCCGAAAATTTTGGAAAGACAAATTTCAAAGACGGGTGCCGTACACACGGAAAATTCTCCAGAGCAGATTGAGAAATTTAAGCGACAAATTGAAGAGCCTGTTACAGTTCATATTGAACGTAGTCCGGAAAATGACCGACTTTCGGTACAATATGCTGTGATAGCTGTCTGCAAGGCGGCGGGAGTTCCTTATCAATGGGACAAATCCACAGAATTGACGGATACTGAATGTCGGCGATATATCGAGCCTGTGAACCTTAAAGACAAAGTCGCCAGCCAGGCAATCGCGGACATGGCTGGGCTTGTCGGCCTTCTGTATGGTGTAGATGTAAATGGTGTTTATCTTTATAAACCCGAAAAAGCTAAAGAGGCTATGGAGGGCACAGAGAACAAACAACTTAGGCCTTGGTGGCAAAGCGGGTCAAAGGTTGACGACAAAGAAATGAATTTGTCCATTGCACTGCCGGCTAATTGGAGTTGTTATAAAAATCCAGATCCGGGTAGATATAAGTTTAGCTGGCAACTGTTGCCATCAAAATTGAAGGCCTGGGCAATGTTCATTGGTGCCGAAGAAGATTCTCAAGCTAATATCCCTGTGCGTCAAATTGCTGTCGGTGATGTGGCTATCCTCAAGAACTCTTTTAATGCATACACTGTCAGACCCGACAGCTGGTCAGAATATACCATTTCCGAAATACCTGCAGTTGCTTACATAGCTGATTATGAGGATGAAGGAAAGGCTATGGTAGAGTATCGTAGTTATTTGCTGGATAAGTCAATAGTTTACTGGTTTGTTTTCCGTATCGAAAAAGAGCTATTTGAAGCAAACAAAACACAGTTTGACTCAATCATAAACAGCTTTGAGCTAAAGAATAAATTTGCTGAACCGGTTGGAAACTAACGAATCGAGATTGCCGCAGTCGCTCCGCTCCTTCGCAATGACAGAGAAGAAAATTAGTGTTTTGAATCGAGGGAGGATTGCAAGATAGTTGCCGCGGCGATGGCGTCTATGCGGGCTTTCTTTTTTTTGCGGGTCATTTGGCCGGCAAGTTTCTGCTCAGCGTCGAAACTGCTTAATCTTTCATCATGAAAATGGATGGGAATATCAACATGCTTTTTCAGTTTATCGCCGAACCTGCGAATACATTTGGCGGCAGGTCCCTCGCTGTCATCCATATTTAACGGCAGGCCAATAACGATAGCCCCTACATTTTGCTCTTTAATCACTTCAACAATTTTATCGATTAGATTTGTTCCAGTCGCCAGAGCCTGCAGCGGCGAGGCAATTGTTTCACCTTCATCACAGATTGCCAGGCCGGTTCTTTTATTGCCATAATCAATTGCTAAATATCGCATTGGAATAGCCGATTATAAAAATTCTTCGCCGTTATGTGATCTTATCAATTCGAGCAGCTGTTTCAGGCGTTCGGCTTCATCCGTCGGACAGACGAGCGTGGCATCCTGGGTGTGAACGATTGTCATATTTTTCAGGCCTATACAGGCGATAAGATGGTTGTTGTCTTCGGTTGCTATCACATTGTTTTTGCAGTTGAGCAGTTCGCTGACCCCGGCAATGACGGTATTACCGTTTCCATCAGCGTTGATAATGTCGGCAAGGGCACTGAACGAACCCATGTCCAGCCATTGACAGTTGAGCCTTATGGCGTGAACATTTTTCGCCTTTTCCATGACCGCGAAATCAATGCTGATCTTCGGCAGTTTCGGGAAATAATCCATCAGAGTCTGCTCCTGTTTCGCAGTTCCCCAATCGGTCTGAATCTTTTTGAGCGGCAGCTGGGCCTGGGGCAGATTTTTGTACAGCTCATCCAAAATCGTCTTAGCCTTCCAGATAAACATCCCTGAATTCCAGCAGTACTTCCCGGCAGCGAGATATTTTGAGGCAGTTTCAACATCCGGTTTTTCTTTGAAGGCATCAACGGCATAAACTTCATTTGTGCAGTTGGGACATTTTCCGTTTTTGCCGAGTTTTATATAGCCGAGCTGGGTACTTGGGAAACTTGGCTCTATGCCGAACGTAACCAGTGAATCTGGATTGGCATTTACAAAGCAAAGCGCGTCCTGTATGGCCTGTTGAAAAACCTCTGTCGGTTTTAGTAACTGGTCTGCTGTAACGACCGCCATCGTTGCGTCGGGGTCGTATTTGCTGAGCACCGCTGCCGCCAGACCGACAGCCCCAGCGGTGTCACGAACGGCCGGTTCTGCGATAACGTTTTCGTAGGGCAGTTCGGGCAATTCGTCACGGACGGTATCACAATAACTGGCATTGGTGAGAACGATGATATTCCTGCTGTCGAAAATTGGCTCAAGCCTCTGATAGCAACGGCGGAGAAGTGTATCGCCTTCGATAATTTTCAAAACCTGTTTTGGTCGGCCCTGTCGGCTCAGAGGCCAAAGCCTTTTGCCAGTACCGCCTGCCATAATAATTACATATTCCATGATTTTTTCCTTTTTGTAAATCAGATAAGAAAATCAGTATCAATATCTGTTACAGGTTCTATCTCTTTATATAAATCGGCATATTCGCTTTTTCCCATTAGAGCAAATGTCGCCTCCTTGCCAAGCTCAACGGCGGGCTGGTCGTAGGTGTTTATATTGAACAGTAACCCCGCCAGAGAAGTTGTAACTTCAAACAGGTAAATGAACTGTCCAACTGTGTGGGCCTTGACCTGGTCAAATACAATTGTCATTGAGGGCCGGCCGCTCTTCAGCAGGGCATATTCTGTGGCGAACTTTTCACTGTTAATAAGTTTACTCATTTTTTGCCCGGCTAAATATTCCAATTCCGGCGCCGCTTCCAGAGCGGGGCCTATCTCGATGTCCGTACCAAAATCGTTTACCTGCAGAAATGTGAATAGTTTGTCGTTCGGCCCTTCACGATATAATTGCACCTGGCTGTGCTGGTCGGTTGTGCCAAGCGCTTTAACAGGTGTCGGCCCAACAAAAACCTCATTGCCATTGACATCTTTTGCCTTGCCGAGACTTTCGGCCCAAAGTTGGCGGTACCAATCGGCCAGGTCTTTCAGACCGTAGCAATAGGACATCATCACCGAAATCTTTTTGTCGCGGTTGTAGTAGTGCCAGTTTACCGCGGCGTTTATTGCGGCTGGATTAGCGAAAAAATCTTCAACGCCCAGGCGTTTGTCCATGTCAGCTGCCCCTGCCAGTAACGCGTCAATGTCAATTCCGCAGACCGCCGCACTTAACAAACCGACGTTGCTCAGCACGCTGAAGCGTCCGCCGACTCCATCGGGAACTTCGAGACTGCGGAAGCCAGCATCATCAGTTATTTTTCGTAGTGTTCCGCCAGAGGCATCAGTGGTGGCAATGATATTGGTTTTACACCCAGCGGGGCCGAGCTTTTCGGTGAGCAACTGGTGGATGGTCAAAAATTGCGAAGCGGTCTCAGCGGTTCGGCCGGACTTGCTGATAATGTTGAAAATTGTTTTGTCCAGCTTGTCGCCAATCCAATCTAAAAACGACCTAAGCTGGGCCGGGTCAACATTATCAAAGACAAACAGTCGCGGGCCTCTGCGTTGGTCAGGGTCAGTGTTGTACATATATGGATTCAAAGCGGTTTGCAGAGCGATGTTGCCCAGCGCGGAGCCGCCTATGCCAAGTACGACAAAATTTTCACAACCGGCCAATTCAGAGGCAAGCTTTTTTATTTTCGCCGCAGTTTCGGTATTGTACGGAAGGTCTCTGTATTGGGTTTTGCCCTGTTTTCTGGCGTTGTTCAACTCAACGATCAGGGGTGTGATTTTTCGCGCGAGCTCATCGAATTGCTGCTTTGTGATGCCTTGCTCGGCTCCGAGAACTTCGGCGGTAACATTTTTATAATACAATTTGATTTGCGACTGTTCCATCAGTACATCTCCCGGACTGTGTGAAATTATCAAACTTTTGTGAGATTGGCGTATTTTAACATCAAGGGTTTTGTTTGTCCAGTATTGAAGCTGACGACGACAATACTGTTTTCGCCGAGGTCGTGAAATTCTTTTACTCTTCCTGACCCAAATTTGGCGTGGATAACGGCCTGGCCTTTTGAAAAAGCGGCCGTACTGTTGGCCGAATAATCAAAAGCCTGACTAAAATCATCTTCATAAAGTTGCTCCTGCTCCTGACGAATATCCTCGGCAATTATATCAGCCTCGAAAAGGAATTGTGACGGTATCGTCCGCATCGTCTGGCCGTGAACAGTTCTATAGCGGGCCAAAGAGATGTTGAGTGTTTTCCTGGCACGGGTAATCCCGACGAAGAACAGTCGGCGTTCTTCTTCCAGGCCCTTATCGTCGTCAACACTTCTTTCGTGGGGAAGCAGTCCCTGCTCAAGACCGGAGATAAAAACATTGTCAAACTCAAGACCTTTGGCGGCGTGCATTGTCATTAAAGATGCCCGGCCACTCTGCGGATCATAAGCATCGGTATCACTGACAAGGGCGATCTGGAGGAGATAATCGGCTAGGTTCGGCTCATCAGTAACGGTATCGTATTTGAATGCTGAATTTATCAACTCCTCAACATTTTCTACAGCCGAGGCCTTACTGTGAGCTTCTTCGGCGGCAACCGTTTCCAAGGAGTTTCGCAATTTTGATTCGTCAAAAACCCGCTGCATCAATTCAGCTACGGGCCCGTTAATATCAGTCTTGAACCGTTCGATCATATCGACGAACATTGCCAGCTTAGCCTTGAGCGATTTGGAAAGTGTTTCGATTTGCTCGGCTTGTTTTGCAGCATCATAAAGACTGCTATTCCGCATTCTTGCAAAAGCCGCCATCCTATCGAGAGAGGTCTTGCCAATACCTCGGGCGGGCGTATTTATAATCCTTGTTAGCGCGACATCGTCTTCAGGGTTGACGAGGATTTTTAGGTAGGCCAGCATATCGCGAATTTCTTTTCGATTATAAAATTCAACGCCGCGAACGATCTGGTACGGAATTTTATTATGAACGCAGGCCTCCTCAATTGTCCTGCTCATGGAATTAACTCTGTAAAAGACGGCAATTTCGTCAAGGTTGGCTCCATTATCGACGAGCTTTTTTATATTCTCAGCGATAAATTCCGCTTCGGCCTGTTCGTCTTCAAGAGTATTCGCCTCGATGTCTCTACCGGGCGGAATAGTTGGAACAAGTTTTTTTAATTTTCTCTGTTTGTTGGCTACGATGAGCCTGTCGGCCAGATCGAGAATATTCGCGGTACTTCTGAAGTTTTTTTCCAGTTTTACAACGGTGGCTTCTGGCCAGTCTTTTTCAAAAGCAAGTATGTTGCTTATGTCGGCACCTCGCCAGGCGTAAATTGACTGGTCGGGGTCGCCGGTTACACAGATATTGCCGTGAGCAATTGAAAGGCCGCGAGCAATCTGATATTGAGCCTGATTCGTGTCCTGATATTCATCGACCAACAGATACTGAAAGCGATTATTAAGCTCGTCGCGAACGTCAGAATTATCTCGCAACAAAAAAGCTGTCTTCAATAACAGATCATCGAAGTCAAGTGCGTTATTTTGCGTGAGGATCTGCTGATAATTTTTATAAATTCGTGCGACGCATTTTGTAAAAAATTCGCTGCTTCGCTCCTGAAAAGATGTTACGTCTTCAAGGTTATTCTTCAGTCTTGAAATGACAGCACGCATTTTTTGAGGTGAAAAACTCTTTGTATCAAGATCGGCTTGTTTTATCGCTTCTTTAACGCATTTTTTCTGGTCTGCATCATCGTAGATACTGAAGGTCGAGCCTATAGAGGCTCTGTCAGCGTAACGTCGAAGAATTCTGACGCACAGCGAATGAAAAGTGCTGATGTGTGTCCCGCTCGGAAGGGACATATCAAGAACCCTCTGCCGCATTGCATCAGCGGCCTTGTTGGTGAATGTGATAGCGCAAATATTATAAGGCCTGACACCGGAACTAATGAGTGCAGCGATACGACTTGTGATGACACGTGTTTTGCCGCTGCCGGGCCCGGCTATAATCAGAAGCGGACCATCTTTGTGTGAAACAGCTTTTTCTTGTGAGCCGGTGAGTGTTATCATTATTTATTGTCTGCTGTTTTCAATATTTTATTGCTTTTGCTTTGCGGATTCTTCCATAATTTTCTCATGCTGAGTCCGGAGCTTTTCGTACAATTCCGGCCTTTCAAGGTTTATTCGCCCAAGAAGATTTTTTTTGAGGTAATTTGGATATATCGGGTCATTGAGAAATGCCATCAGGCCGATATATCGCATTATACCAAAGCTTGGCAAAGTTACACGGTCAACAGCCTCATCATTAAAGCTCTTTTGATACTTACGATAAACTTCCTGAGCCATTTTTTCTCTGCCGAACGATTCATCGTCATCGTGGAGGGCGTATCTGAGGTATGCCTCATTGAGCATCATAATAATAATCTCTCTGGCATCGTGTATGCCAATGCCTGCCAGCTCTTCACGAAGACGTTTTCTGGCAAATTCGATCATTGTCGAATTTTTGAATTCAGCCCTGTCAGGAAACCGTTCTTTCAGCTCTGCAAAAATCTTTTGAGCATGCGCTTTGTGTCCCGCCTGATAGAACATTAGCAAGGCATTTTTAAGCATATTTCTATAAGTAATATTGAGTGAGGCAATTGCCCTTCTGTCGCGATTATCGCCGGTACTGTATTTATCCATCATCACTGTCATCGCCGCTTTATACGGTGCGAACATTCTCAGGTCGGGAAACAAAAACACCCTGTCCTGCTCGGCCATGGCGGCACGTTCAGCGGAAATATTCTCGATATCCTGCAGTGGCGGCGGGGGATATATAATCATTTTTCCACGAGAGTAAAGATTCTGGAGACTGTGAAAAACGATGCGGTCGGTGTTGAGCTTATCAATAGAAAAGTTTTTTTTACTTGCCATTTCCAACCCTTTGGTAGCCCAGTAAATCGCATGAACTTCTGCGCTTCTCCAGTCCAGTGCCAGATGCTTATTAGGATCCTGTGGGTCGATCGGGGCGTAACTGTTGTTGAGCTCGGCCATCGTTTTGGGTTCGAGTTTCCAGATATTCCGCAGATGATATGCCTTGGCGAAAATGTCAAATGCTACGAGACCTTCGGTGCCGCGATAGCGGTCCACTACAGAAAAGGCATCTTTGCTAAAATTAGCTGGCCTCTGCTGCAGAGAAAGATAATTATCGATCAGTGTCTTTTCATCGACAAAAGAATCGTCCGCTGATTTGAGATCCGCGATAAACTTGGCAACTTCAGGTTTAGCAAGAGCTTGCTCCAGTTCCCTCGGTGCCTGTGCAAGAGCCTGAAAATATTCATAGCTCGCGTCGCCAAGTAACGGCTGCATCTCATTGGCAAGCTGCAG
>CAZOPG010000006.1:0-16108 GCA_964581585.1 uncultured Planctomycetaceae bacterium
AAATCGCAGTGGTTCTGATAGCATACCCCCCAGGCTTTTGGGCTTTGAGCGTAGCCGAAAATTGGCGAGACTGTCCTGCACCTAGGCTGCCGGCGTTAAAGATCAGTTGTTCCTTGCCGTCAACTGTCTGAAGTCCTGTTGGGAGATTGTTCACAATTTTAATATTTTCAGCAGTGCCTGTTCCCGGATTGGTAACAACATATTCCACAAAAATCGGTTCACATAACGAAACTTCAGACGTTGTCGTTTCCACCAGTTTTAAGTCTGGCTTGACGATTTTAACACTGGCACAGGCTTCTGTTTTGTAAACAACGGTAGCACATGTCTGGATGCAATCTCCACCAGAGGCTATTCCTGAAACCATTATTCTTTTGCTTTGGCCCGGTTCAAAAGAGCCTAATTTCCAGATAACTTTCCTGCCATTTTTTGTCGCGGCGGGACTGGCGTTTTCCACGTTTAAATTGCTCGGAACAGTTTCTGTAACTACAACGTCATCCACCGTCATACCGGTAACGTTGTCCACCTTTATGGAATATTTGAATGGTGCGTTGATTGCAATTTCTTCCGGCAGAGCTTTGCTCAGGCGTATGATCTCGCAACTGCCCGCACATGGATAGCTGCTTGCCGCTATCGATGGGCCGCACGTCGATGCCGGTGCCGGTTTAGCGGCTTTTTCTAAAGGCCGACAATCCTTGTCAAAAAAGAATTTATGCTCACCGCCAGGCGATACCGGACCCGCACCCCAAACATCACTCCAAGTCTGACAACTGTAACAGCCAGAAAAGATGAGCAAAAACAGCGGAATTGATAGGATCAGCAACTTCTTCATAATTTACCTCCTCATTAAAAAATCATTTCATAAACTTTGGAACCACATTCTCTACAGAATAGCATATAATGTTAAAATAGTTAACTTTTTTTTAATTTATTCTCGTGGTACAAGGCCGTTAAATCCAGTAACATTCCGCCTTAAAACCTTTTGTTTCATAGTGTTAGCGTTAAAATTAACCTGTTTTTAGCAGATTTCGATTCAAAAAATCAGTTGCAAAAATTAAGATGGTTACTATACTCATTTCTTGAATTTGTAAGCGACCTATTATATTGAAAGGGGCCTTTAATGGCTGGAACGGACAAACAACTCGATCTGAAAAAGGTTAAAGAGCTTGTTGATATGATGATCGAAAACGACTTGGCAGAAGTTGAAATCGTCGATGGCGATAGTAAGATCCACCTAAAACGGCCGGGTTCAAATCAGCAGATGGTGGCAGCAATGCCAGCAATGTCTCATCAGGCGGTTTTGCCGATGCAGCAACAGCCCGAGCAAATCGCCCCCAATCAGGATGACCAACTTGTGGATATAAAGTCGCAAATGGTGGGGACGTATTATTCAGCACCAAGTCCGGATTCTGATGACTTTGTCAAGCCCGGCGATTCCGTTACGCAGGATACGGTTGTCTGTGTTATTGAGGCGATGAAAGTTATGAATGAGATAAAAGCTGAAATAACTGGAACGGTGGAAAAGGTAATGATCAGCAATGGCCAGGCAGTTGAGTTTGGACAGGTGCTTTTCAAGGTTCGCCCGGTCTGATTCTTCATCGCTAATTTTTATTTCAGGGATTGTATATGTTTTCAAAAATTTTAATTGCCAATCGCGGCGAGATCGCGCTGCGAATTATTCGAGCCTGCCGTGAACTCGGTGTAGAAGTGGTAGCGGTTTATTCCGAGGCTGACAAAGACGCTTCTTATCTTAAGCTGGCCGATGAGGCAATTTGTGTCGGCCCTGCCGCCGCGGCAGATAGTTATCTGAATATTCCAGCCATTATCAGTGCCGCCGAAGTTACAGACGTCGAGGCCATTCATCCGGGCTACGGATTTTTTGCTGAGAATGCGCACTTTGCCGAGATTTGTGCTGAATGCGGGATAGCGTTTATAGGACCGCCAGCCGAATCGATGCGGCAGCTTGGCGATAAGGTTGCCGCCAGGGAACTGGTTAGAAAAGCTCATGTTCGCGTAGTGCCTGGCTCGGATGGGCCTATTAAAGATGAAGCTGAGGCCATTCACCTGGCTAACAAAATCGGCTATCCCGTTATAGTAAAAGCCGCTGCCGGCGGAGGCGGCAGGGGGATGCGAGTGGCTCACAACGATATCAGTCTAAGGGGCGCTTTGAGTACTGCTCGTGCTGAGGCCGAGGCCTGCTTTAAGAATGGCACTATGTATCTCGAAAAGTTCATTGCCGACCCAAGGCACGTTGAGGTGCAGGTGATGGCGGACAAGGCCGGCAACGTTTTGCATTTTTATGAAAGGGACTGCTCAATTCAGCGACGGCATCAGAAACTGATTGAGGAATCGCCCTGCCCGGTGCTGAACGAGGACAAGAGAGACGAACTCTGCAAAGCTGCTTTGAAGATTATCAAACAGGCCAATTATGTAGGCGCCGCGACAGTTGAGTTTTTGCTCGATGAGAATAAGAAATTTTATTTTATAGAGGTCAATACGCGTATCCAGGTTGAGCACCCGGTCTCTGAAATGGTTACCGGCCAGGACCTGATCAAATGGCAGTTGAAAATCGCCAGCGGCCAGACCTTTAATCTCCGCCAGAAGGATATCAAGCACAAAGGCGTCGCGATTGAGTGCCGAATCAATGCCGAGGACCCCGCAAATAATTTCGCGCCGTCTCCCGGCAAGATCGAAGAGTTCATCCTGCCCGGCGGAATGGGCGTCAGGGTCGATACACACGTCCATCAGGGCAGCACCATTTCGCCTTATTACGATTCGATGATAGGCAAGCTGATCGTTCACAAAGACACCAGAGAAGAGGCGATCATTACAATGAAAAGAGCACTCGAAGAATTTAAGATCGCCCCGATAAAGACAACCATCGGCATCTGCGAACAGATACTCTCACACAATCTCTACGTCCAGAACAAAATCAACACCAGCTTCATCGAACAGCACATCGGATGATATAAAAAGTGTGGCCCCACCAACTCATTCTTCATCGCTTTCGACAGGCTTGTTCGTTAAAGGTATCATCCATGACGGTCTGGCCCCTGCCGACCCCCTCTGTAGCAGGAGGAAATGCTTTTGGATCATCTAACGTGGCGGTCAGTACATCAACAATATCAAAATACTCCTCAAAATACAAGCAAATGAAGTCTTTTTTGCAAATCCGATTAGAGCCCTTGCCAGCGGGGGATGAAACTGTTATACTCTGCAACAATTATGAAGATAATACTAGATTCCAACAAGATCGATAAAATCATCACCGATTTGGCCAAATCCATCGTTTCTGCGATGCCAAAACAGGTCGAATTGGCTGTAATAGGTATTCGCAGCAGGGGTGAGATACTCGGCCAACGGCTTGGAGCTAAACTATCCGAGATACTCGAAAAAGACGTTCCCTGCGGAACGCTTGACATTACTCTTTACAGGGACGATATTAACGACCCCCAGGGTCAGGGCCAGCCGCAGGTGCGGAGTACGGAGATAGGCTTTAATATCGACGACAAAATCATCATCCTCGCTGACGACGTTCTGCACACCGGCAGAAGTACGCGAGCAGCGATGGATGCGCTGATAGACCTGGGCAGACCGCAAGCGATAAAGCTGGCGGTACTCATCGATCGGCTCGGAAGAGAGTTTCCAATCCAGGCCGACTTTGTAGGGCATAAAGTTGATGTCCCAACGGATGAATCCGTACAGGTGAATTTTGTTGAATCCGATGGCGAAGATCAGGTTATAGTTGAGTAAATTTTAATATGGCGATGCAAAAAAAGAATCAATTCGTATGGAAGCGTAAGCATCTGCTCGGACTGCGGAACCTGCGTCCCGAGGAAATTGAACATATTCTTGATACTGCCGCCGGCTTTGAGCAGATAAGCACAAGGTCTATCAAAAAAGCTCCCACCCTTCGTGGAAAAGTTGTTGTCAATTTGTTCTTTGAGGACAGCACGAGAACACGAATCAGCTTTGCGCTGGCGGCAAACAGACTCAGTGCTGACGTTATTGATTTTACAAAAAAGAGCAGCTCGGTCAGCAAGGGCGAGACTCTGCTGGACACCGCAAAGAACCTTGAAGCGATGGGCATCGATACAGTTGTAATCCGACACAGTGCCGGCGGAGTACCAAAATTTCTGAGCAAAAATATTAGCTCCTCTGTCGTAAATGCCGGCGACGGATTCGATGAGCATCCAACCCAGGCCCTGCTGGATGTTTATACCATTCGCCAGATGCGTGGTTCTCTCAAGGGCCTCAAAATCGCTATCGTTGGTGATATCGCTCATTCCCGTGTCGCTCGCAGTGACATCTGGGCAATGACAAAACTCGGAGCCGAGGTTACGCTAGTCGGTCCGCCGACGCTGATGCCGGCAGCAGTTAAGCAGCTTCCAGTTCGGGTAAGCTATTCGCTAGACGATATTATCGAAGAGCTTGACGTTATGAATATGCTGCGAATCCAGTTCGAAAGGCTCGGATCTAATCCGTTCCCATCGGTTAAGGAGTATTCGCACTATTTCGGCCTTACCGTTGAACGTATGAAAAGGGCCAAAGACGATATTATTGTTATGCACCCGGGCCCGATCAACAGGGGCCTTGAAATAGAAAGTGAAGTCGCCGATGGCAAAAACAGTGTGATCTTGCAGCAGGTCAAAAATGGTCTTGCTGTTCGGATGGCGGTTCTGTTCCTGGTCAATCAGGGAGCAGCAATGCGACAGAAGGTGAAAGCGAAAAGTCAGAAACGCAAAGCATAAAACGAGAAAAATAGATGGGCGATTTACTAATAAAAAACGGGCATGTAATTGACCCTGCCAATAATATTGACCAACTTTGTGATGTCCTGATAATTGAGGGCGAGATTGCTGAGGTTGGCGAAGTCAGCAAAAGCTGTCCAAAAACAATCTATGCCGAGGGCAAACTGGTTGTGCCCGGCCTTATCGATATTCATGTGCACTTCCGCGAACCGGGCGATGAGGAAGAGGAGACAATAGTCTCAGGTTCAAATGCCGCAGTTGCAGGCGGATTCACTTCCGTCGTTTGCATGCCAAACACCGACCCGCCTATTGATGATGCTACCAGCGTTGAGTATGCCCACAGAATGGGCAGACAGGCGAGAAAAACGCATATATATGTTATGGGTGCTATCACAAAAGACAGAGCCGGCGAACAGTTGGCTGAGATGGGATTTATGGCTGCCGCCGGGGCGGTTGGCTTTACCGATGACGGCACCGGATTGCAGGATACGGCAATGATGCTGAGAGCATTGAAGTACACCTCTATGCTTGACAATGTTGTCATAAGCCAGCACTGCCAGGACAATTCTCTTGCCGGGGCAGGCGTAATGAACTCCGGATATAACTCAACCATTCTTGGCCTGCCGGGAATAGACCCGCTAGCTGAGGAGATGATGCTTTGGCGGGATATTCAATTGGTGAAGAAAACAAATATGCGTTATCATGCCCAGCACATTTCGACTGCCAATTCGGTCGAGTTGATTCGTCAGGCCAAAGCAGAATCGCTGCCAATAACCTGTGAGGTGACGCCCCACCACTTGCTGCTGACCGATGAGGCCTGCTCCGATTACGATACGAATCATAAAGTTAATCCTCCGTTGCGAACGGATAAGGATATTGCGGCTTTGAGACAGGCGGTCGCTGAAGGCCTGATAGATGCGCTTGTTACCGACCATGCACCACACCTGCAAAGCGAAAAGGAACTGGAATTTCTCGCAGCACCCTTCGGAATCGCAAGCCTTGAATGTGCACTCGGATTATACGTCAAAGCACTGATCAGCACGGGCGTTATAGATTGGCCGGGACTGATACGATTGATGTCAACCGACCCGGCAAAAATCATCCGCGTTGACAAGGGCACACTCGGAAAAGGCAAACAGGCCGACGTAACGATAATCGATCCGAAGGCTGAGTATACAGTTGATGTGAATGATTTCAAATCCAAGAGTAAAAACTGCCCTTACAACGGCTGGCGACTGAAGGGCAAAGTTGATTATACAATAGTTGGTGGCGAAATAAGATACTCGGCTAAAGAAAATGCCGCTGCTAATTGACGGATATAACCTGCTCAGAACCATCCAAAGAGATGCTTTCGCCGCTCTGGAAGACGCGCAGATGTGTCAACTCATCAGCGATTACCTTTATAGAAAAAGAGATACTGGTAAAATTGTCTTTGATGGCATAGGTCCGCCTGATAAGAGTTCCCTTCGAAATATAAAAAGTCTGGAAGTGCTTTTCTCCGGCCAGCACGAGGCCGACGAGATTATCGAAGATTTGATTCTTGATAACACAGCGCCCAAAAAACTGACTGTTGTAAGCAGCGACAGAAGAGTGAAAGCTGCAGCAAAAAAACGCAAGGCAACAGCAATAAAGAGTGAAGATTTTTGGCTCCAACTTATTAAATTGCTGGAAAAGAAACGGCCAATGTCTCCCGAACCGCCGGGAAAGCGCCAAGGCATAGGAGAAAATGAAACCGATAGCTGGCTAAAAGAGTTTGGCCTGGACTAATTAAGGATATATAAAATGGCTTATACAATTGGACTTGATTATGGAACAAATTCGGTGCGGTGTGTTATTGTCGATGTCGCCGACGGTAATGAACTGGGCACCGCGGTATATGAATATCAAACCGGTAATGCCGGCATTATTCTCGACCCGGCCGATGCCAACCTTGCCAGGCAGAATCCTGCTGACTATCTCGAGGGGATGGAAGTAAGCATCAAAAACGCTATTGATGAGGCGAACAAGGCCGACAAAAATTTTAATGCCTCTAAAATAACAGGTGTCGGCGTTGACACTACAGGCTCGACTCCGATTCCCGTGGATAAAGACGGCACGCCGCTGAGTATACTGGCCCAGTTCAAAAACAACCCCAACGCGATGGCATGGCTATGGAAAGATCATACCGGATATGCCGAAGCTGCTGAAATCACAGAACTGGCAAAGAAAGAACACCCCGAATATCTTGCACGTTGTGGAGGCACTTATTCATCCGAATGGTTTTTCAGCAAAATTCTACACTGTCTGCGAGTTGACCCAAAAGTTTTTGCCGCTGCTCATAGCTGGGTCGAGTGCTGCGATTATATCCCAGCGATTCTGGCTGGTAATACAAAGCCTGAAAATATCAAACGCAGCCGTTGTGCTGCCGGGCACAAAGCAATGTTCAGTAACGATTGGGGCGGATTGCCGGAAAAAGATTTTCTGAGCAAACTTGACCCCGCAATTGGCCAATTGCGCGACAGATTATACGAAAAAAGTTTCGCCGTCGATACAGTAGCGGGAAAGCTCTGCTCGGACTGGGCGAAAAAATTAAATATCCCCAAAAACATTCCAGTTGCCGTCGGTGCATTTGACGCTCATCTCGGCGCAATCGGCTCAGGCATTAAAGAAGGGACGCTCGTCAAGATAATCGGAACCAGTAGTTGTGATATTCTTGTCGCACCCAACACCGGAAAGTTTACCAACATCCCTGGCGTTTGTGGAATTGTTGACGGCTCGGTACTGCCGGGATTCTGGGGACTGGAAGCCGGTCAATCCGCTGTAGGCGATATTTTCAACTGGTTCGTAAATTACATCCAGCCAGGCGGTGCCGCCTCCGGCTCACACGAAACACTTACCGAAAAAGCAGCCTTGCTGGAGCCGGGCCAATCCGGGCTGCTGGGGCTGGACTGGAACAATGGCAACAGAACCGTCCTCATAGATCAAAGGCTCACCGGCCTGCTACTTGGACAGACTTTGCACACTCGTCCCGAAGAAATATATAGGGCACTCATCGAGGCAACGGCTTTTGGAACACTGACAATAATAAACCGCTTCGAAGAATACGGCGTAAAGATCGAAAAAGTCGTCAACTGCGGAGGCATTGCGGAAAAAAATCCTATGCTAATGCAGATTTACGCTGATGTTACCGGCAGAGAAATGACGCTATCACGTTCGGCACAAAGCTGTGCGCTCGGCTCAGCCATAACGGCAGCGGTAGTCAGCGGGGCTTACTGCAACTTTGCCGACGCACAGAAAGCAATGTGCGGCGTAAAGGATATTACATACAAGCCTATAAAAGAGAACCAAAAGGTTTACAGCGAACTTTACAAATTATATAAACAACTGCACGACGCTTTTGGCCTGAAGGGCAGCTCCGCTGGGATTTCGAATGTAATGAAAGATCTATTAGCTATAAAAGAAAAGGTGAATTCATAATGTACGAACAACTTAAAGAAGCGGTTTGTCTGGCCAATCTGCAGTTGCAAAAGCATGACCTGGTAATCTATAGCTGGGGCAACGTTAGTGGAATTGACAGAAGCCAGAACGTTGTAGTAATCAAGCCCAGCGGCGTTCAATATGACCAGCTCACCCCGGAAAAAATGGTCGTTATTGACCTTTACGGCAACATGATCGAGGGAAAACTCAAACCTTCTTCTGACACAATGACTCATCTTGAGCTATATAAAAATTTCCAGGATGTCGGCGGAATATGTCATACCCATTCCACTTACGCAACGATGTGGGCTCAAGCCTGCAAAGAAATCCCCTGCTTTGGAACGACCGCAGCGGATTATTATTACGGCCCAGTCCCTGTTACCGACTCGATGAACGATGAAGAAATAAAAACCGATTATGAACTCAACACGGGCAAGGTGATCGTAAGACGATTCGCCAACATTAGTCCAGCTGAAATGCCCGCCGTGCTGGTGGCCAATCACGGCCCGTTTACATGGGGCCAAACCGCGGACAAAGCCGTCGAAAACGCAGTAGTTCTTGAACAAACCGCAAAGATGGCTATGGGAACGATACTAATAAATCCATCGCAGAAAGGCATCGCCCAGACTCTGCTCGACAAACATTATCTTCGTAAACACGGCAAAAACGCTTATTATGGACAGGACTAATTTTATGATTTCAAATCCAACCGAAGACAAAATTTCTCCATGGGCTGTCATTTTTGATGTTGACGGCACAATGGTTGATAATATTGACTACCACGAAGGCGCCTGGATAGAACTTGGACGAAGGCGCAATCTGCCGATAGACCATAAATTCTATATTGAAAAAATCCATTCGAGAAACAATGACGACACAGTTCGCAAACATTTTGTACCTATGGTCGGTCTTGAAAAAGCACTTACTCTCAGTGAGCAGAAAGAAAGAATTTACAGAGAAACTTATCGTCCTGTGATAAAAGAAATACCCGGCCTGGGTAACCTGCTCGCCTCCCTGGCCGAGCTTGATATCCCCTGTGCGGTAGCATCAAATTCGCCAACGGATAATGTCAATATGATACTTGAGGAGCTCGGCATAAAAAAGTTTTTCAAGGTCATTCTCGACTATACGCAGATTTCAAAAGGCAAACCCGATCCAGAGATATTGCTGACCGCCGCCGAAAAACTCAGCATCGCCCCCGCCAGGTGTATTGTCGTTGAGGATTCCATCTCCGGCTTCAGGGCCGCTCAGCGTGCAAAAACGCCATACATTGCAATAACTGCCGGCGCACATCAGGACGAACTGGAACATGCCACAGACGCCAAAGCGGTTCACAAAGATTTCACCTCCGTAACAGCCGCCAAATTGCTCAGCTATCTCGACAACCACAAACCCGCCTGAAAAATTTAAGGATATTTAGTAGGGATTTTGCTTTACCTTCACCAAACACCACGGGATAATACTCTATCAGCAAATTTTATAACCTTTTGGGAGGTATCGAAAAATGAGAACAAAACTAATTATTACAATTCTTTTTTACATCGTTCTGACGACAGAGAATTTATTGGCTAAAGAGAAGGCTCCGCCATTGCCCCAGGTTGGCGTTGGCCTGACAATTTACAACGACAACTTCGCTGTGGTAAAGGAACGGCGACAAATGGATTTTACCACAGGTGTTAACAAAAAAAGTTTCACCAATGTTGCCTCTTCCATTGAGCCGGCCAGCGTCAACTTCGAATGTCTCTCCTCACCAGGCGCTGTTGTTGTGCTCGAACAAAATTATGAATACGACCTTGTAAGCACTGCCAGCCTGCTAAAAAGATACATCGACAAAAAAATTACGGTGTCGGTAAAAGGAAGCGGTGCCGATATTGGCAAAGAAGTAACCGGCATTCTTTCCGCCGCGATGAACAACGACATAATCATCCAAAAATCTTCCGGCGAAATCGAAATTGTCAACAAAAACAATATCGAAAATATCTCGCTTCAGCAGTTGCCGGATGATTTGGTAACAAAACCTACTTTAATCTGGCTGGCTCAAGCCGCAAAGGCAGATAGTGAGCTTTGCCAGGTAACATACACAACCAGCCAAATAAACTGGAAAGCGGACTACTCGGCCGTACTAAACCCTGACGAAAACGCAATCAACATTACCGGCTGGGTAACTATTGACAACAAAAGCGGCGCAGCCTACAAAGACGCTAAGATCAAACTAATCGCCGGCGACGTCAGAAGAATTAAAAAGCCCGAAGCTCCCCGCAGAAAAATGTATGCAATGGAAATGGCCGCCAATGGTAGGGGCGGCTTTGAAGAAAAAGCTTTTATGGAATACCACCTCTATACTCTTGGCAGGGACAGCACAATAAATAACAACCAGGTAAAGCAAATCGAACTGATCGCTCCTGCCCTGGCTGTGCCGGTCGAAAAAATATATCTCTATGACCGCCAGCAAAAGGCCGACAAGGTGCAGATAAAATTTGAGTTTGAAAACACCGAAGAAAATTATCTCGGCATCGCCCTGCCCAAAGGCAAGGTTCGCGTTTTCAAAAGGGACCCTGCCGATGGAATGCTCGAATTTGTCGGCGAAGATAGTGTCGACCATACCCCGAAGAAAGAAAAACTCTCTCTGTATATTGGCAACGCCTTTGATATCGTTCCGGAGCACAAGATGATCGACAGCAAGGTTGGCCGAAGAATGCGGTTTGAAAAACATCAGATTGAGCTTAGAAACAGAAAAGATGAGCCGGTTACTATTTGCGTTGACGAAAAATTCCCGCAATGGGTCAACTGGAAAATTGGCGAAACGACTCACAAATACAAGAAGCACGACGCCCGAACCGCCAGATTCAAAATTAATATCGACGCCAACTCTACGGCTACACTCGAATATTCAGCTACACAACAATGGTAGGAGTAATATGTAGTGAAAGAATCTTTTTCCGAGAAACTGAAAAAGCTTGAAATAATCGCCGAAAATTCGCCTGGCATTGACAAAAGATTTTGTATACCAAGGGAAGAATTCGTGCAACGGCGAAAGAAAGTCTTCAAGGCTGTTACCGACCAGTACGATGTTGACATTGCCTTTGCTTTTTCAGATGAACATTATTGTGGTGACGTTCCGTATCTCGGAGGCAATACAAATTATTCAGTCGAACAGATAGCTTTTGGCCTCGGCCCGGACCCCGCAACATCCGGCATAATCGCCGGCTTCGAGGGAATTTATATCGCAGGCCAGTTAGCCCCTCGTGCAGGTGTCGCCATATATCCAACCGAATCACTTCAGTTGGCAGACGAGGTCTATCCGGTTGAAGGTTTTTCTCTGAAAGATATTCTAACAAAAATAGCAGGCAAAGAAGTACGCAGAATAGGATTGTTGACCCCCAGGCAGGTCGTGCCGGATGGAATCGTCACTAACCTCGAAGAGCTCGTCGGAAAGGCAAATGTGATTGACACTCAGGTTCCCTTCCAGAAAATCAAAAACCTGAAATCTGATAATGAAATGCGATTGCTGAAAGATTCCGCCTATGTAACATCACTCGCGACCAGGGCAATGCTTGCAGTAACAGAGCCGGGCATGGACGAGACAGAAGTTGCCGCTTTCGGTGATATGCTCGGCAAATGGATGGGTTGTGAAAGAAAAGGTTTTGAGACGATGGCCTGTAGTGATGTTGCTGTGGCCACAATGATAGCTCCGGCATTAAATCGAACAATTCAGGATTCCAATGAAGCAGCTGTCCCCATGCTCTTTGGTGCCTCGTATAAACGTGACGGCCTGACCGCCTGCTGCAGAAGAAGCGCCTTCTCAAACTCCAAAAATATCACCCCCTATCAACAGTATTTCACCGGCCTCGTCGAGGATGCCTTTAAGGTTGGCTTTGATTCTTACGTTGATATTTCCAGAAACAACAAACCTGCAAAACTGCAGGAACAATCAATGATAGATTTTTTCAACGACAAAACAGACGGGACGCTTGCAATCGTTGAAAAATATCATGGCAAAGAAAATGCTGAGCAGCTCAAAGAAAAACTCAACGAAGACATCCCAGGCATAGTTAAGGGTTTGGCCAGAATGAAACCATACACCGGCACTCACAATGCCGGCTACACCGAATGCCAGGAATTCTACGGCGCTATCACTCTCGAATCGGAAGAGCCGCTCGACAGGCAGGTGGTAACCATGCTGGATGTGGCACTTCGCGGAAGGGGCAGTAGATGGCTTGGCGAAGAATTTGAACAGGTGATCAGCGGCTTTAACTACTGGGTAGTTGAGGATACACTCGGCAAATTCTCAGATAAAACAATCAACCTGACCGGCCAACTGCAGGCAGACGGACAAATCGTAAAAGGCTTTGGCAAGATTCCGACCAATGTCCAGGCACTCATCGGCAATGTAGATGAATACCAAAAGTAAAGTTTGTTTTATTGCGGACAATTATTTTTAATTGTCTTTTTTGTTGGTTTTTTCGGGAAGTTTAGAACCCTGTCAACTTCCCTGCCGAATCCCTTGATTTCAAGACGATTATTGAACACCTTAACAACGGCATACGCATTAGTATCGGGCGTCTCAACAATGCCTTTAATGGAAAAATAATGGATACCGTTTTTAATGGCATAACCACCCTCGTGATTATGTCCGCTAATAAAAGCAACAACACAATCGAATGATTCCATTAAATTTATAACATCGACGTCATTCCAGAGGTTAGGCCAATTTGCGGGGAAAAGGGGCATGTGTGAAAATAGTATTACCCGCTGCCCCGAAGATGACGCTGACTGCAGACGTTGCTTTAGCCAGGCAAACTGCTCCTCGCCTATACCTCCATTACAGTTATGTTTATTGTATCGTCCCTCTTTCATCAAATCCCACATCCTTTTAGCTTCTTGTTGTTTCTTGCCAATAGGAACAGATTGGGGGTCTCTGAGTGCAAGATCAAGGCTATCCAGTACAATAAAAAGGAAATCATCATAGGAAAAATCATAAAATCTTTTAGTCAGACCAAGTTTCGCTGGAACGCCCGATTCTTCAATGCTTTCAGGGGTCGAAAAATCGTGGTTGCCCAGAACATGGTACGATGGAGCTTTCAGTTGATTATAAACATTGAGAATTCTGTTAAGATTATCATAACTGATAGCATCTTCGTCGATCAGGTCGCCTAATTGTATAATAAATTTCAAGTCGCGATTGTTAAAGTCCTGCACACACTGCTGGAGTTTTCCCATAGATTCGCGGTAGTATCTGCTACCTGAAGGTGCTTTATCTGCGTATTGGACATCAGCCATCAATCCAAAACTAAATTTCGGCTTTTCGCAACAAGCACGCGAAGATACACATTGCTTACCCGCATATAATGCCCCTGCCAAAACACAAATTAAAAACAAACTTGACAGAAGAGCTTTACTATTCAGTCTGCTATTCATTGAGTGGTAATTGTGGGACTTCATTTATCATTCCTCCTGATCTTAAAATGGTTTTGCTGCATTGCTGCTAAAAACAGCAATGCAGCATTGGATAACTCAGGCTAAAACTGTTACCATTTACCACTTTTTTTGGCAGAAGCTTTAGGTAAATCCGCCAATACAGAAGTAGATTTTTTCAAGTCTTCTTCGGGAAGACTATAATCGGTTAATTTGCCGGATAAATACGCGTCATATCCCGTCAGATCCATCAGGCCATGGCCGCTGTAACTGAATAAAATAATTTTCTCCTTGCCTTCTTCTTTTGCCTTGAGAGCTTCTTCTATCGTGGCGGCAATTGCATGACTTGTCTCAGGAGCACAAATCGTACCTTCCGTCTGAGCCCATATCATTGCCGATTCATAGCACTTCAGTTGATGGTACGATCTTGGCTTCATCAAACCCTCAACAATTGCCTGACAAACCAGCGGCGCCATTCCGTGATATCTCAAACCGCCGGCATGAATGGGAGCCGGGACAAAAGCATGACCAAGGGTATACATTGCAAGCAGAGGGGTCATACAACCCGTATCGCCAAAATCATAAGAAAATTCACCCCTTGTTAACGTTGGACAAGCTGTTGGCTCTACCGGAATAATCTCGATATTCTGGCCATTGATTTTGTCCTGAGTAAACGGAAAGGCAAGACCGGCAAAATTACTTCCTCCACCGGCACACCCAATCAAGATATCAGGCTTATCAATGCCAACCATCTTTAATTGTTTTTTAGCCTCCAGGCCAATGATGCTCTGGTGCAACATTACATGGTTTAGTACGCTACCGAGTGAGTATTTTGTTTTTCCAGTCTTATCTTCCACCGCTTGCTCAACAGCTTCTGAGATCGCCATTCCGAGCGAGCCAGGTGTATCCGGCATTTCCTTCAAAATCTTTCTGCCCGTATTGGTTTCCGAGCTGGGGCTACCCACACAATTGGCACCCCAAACCTGCATCATAAACTTACGGAAGGGTTTCTGGTCGAAACTTATTCGAACCATAAAAACCTTACATTCCAAATCAAGAAGTTTACAGGCAAAAGCCAGGGCCGACCCCCATTGGCCGGCACCAGTTTCTGTTGTTATTTTTTTGGTACCAAACTGTTTATTGTACCAGGCCTGTGCAACGGCAGTGTTAGGTTTATGACTGCCAGGCGGGCTTGTACTTTCATCCTTGTAAAAAATCTTTGCCGGGGTCTCCAGATATTTCTCAAGATAAACCGCTCGTCGCAACGGAGCCGGACGCCAGCGGTACAAAATGTCAAGTATCCCCTCAGGAATATCTATCCAACGCTGGGTACTCACTTCCTGCTCAATAATATTCATCGGAAACACCGGTGCCAGCATTTCCGGCGATATCGGTTTTCCATCCGGACCAAGAGGCGGCTGCATCGGAGTTGGTAAATCGGCTGCAAGATTATACCACTGCTTGGGAATATCTTTTTCATTCAGTAAAATTTTTCTGTCCACAATACTATCCTCATAAATAAATTATTGTCTAAAACTTATATGAAACACTCAGTTTCATCCAGGTTTCATCATCATCGTTAACTGAATCATCCCAGGATGATTGATAGTAAACCCCGGGTGTAAAGGTAAGATTATGTCCAAGATCAAAACTTGTATCAACACCAAATACCGCATGCGACCAGTCATGATCTACCGTGCTGCCGGCTGGACCAACACCATCGTTATAAACAATATCCATCGATAGATTAAAAACTTGCTTAGAGGTATCGGACAGGATCCCGGGCATTTCCAGACCATATCGAAAGCCTAATATATGCGCCCATCCAGCATTGTCGCTGGCATTAGAATTGCTAACAGCGGGCCAATAACTAACCATTGTATAACTTGGAACTACACCACCCGGCAGAAGCTTAGGCCAGGAAAACGAAGCAAAAACTTCCTGTGCATCACCTGAACCTGGATCGCTTCGGCTGCCCTCTCGCGGATCATCGGGATAATTATAGTAAACCCAGCCGACAACATAATTGGTGCTATACTTTTCTTCAACGAAAAAATTGTTATGATAGTAAAGAGTATAATCCAGCCATTCATCATTTTCAAATCCGCTCGACCAGGCTCGACTCATCCATATCTTAAATCCAAAACCGGTGCCCCAAAGATCAAGATCGATACTCGGCTGAATCGCGCTATGGCCTTCCGCGTATGCATCAAAGCCTCGCCATAGATAACTGCTAACATAGCTGAAATCAAGTTTTCCGCCAAGTTCGCCTTTTTCAGCATAGCAAAGACATGATGAAACCAAAACAATCAATACTGCCAAAACAAAGATACCTCTCATTTCTCACCCTTTCAAAACATAAAAACACCATTTTTATTGACAATCCTACTACAACAAAACTATAATAGAAATATCGGAAATTGTGTAGAAAAACTTTAAGTTTCCAGTCCCAGCCGTTCGTATTGCTCAGCCGGAGCATTATTTTCTTT
>CAZOPG010000007.1:0-15514 GCA_964581585.1 uncultured Planctomycetaceae bacterium
CAGAACAATGCCGGCATGACACAGACATATATATGGCTGGCCGGTTTCAGCGGCGATACTCAGGCTGCGCAGCCTGTCCTGATAGCATCTTTTCAGTCCGGCCGGAGATGAGCGAACTATCCTGCAGAACTCGGGATGACAATTTTTGCTGCAAAACTGCTCGATCTCTTTGCCGCGATCGTTTGTAGTTTCAAGAGGCAGCTTATAATTATTGCCAAATGCCCGCTCTATCTGCCGGAACTTTGCTTTGCTCAAACTGGATAAAAGTGAATTCTGTTTCATTACAATATCTAATATCGACTCTTTAACCACTTAGCAACTAATTTTAACACTATTTTGCTAAAATTTTCTCTGCAAACGAGCAATACAGAAATATTGCCCCCCTGTTTTTTAGTAAAAATCGCCAAATTTTCTCTTGAAAGGGTCGTGGGATTTGTTAGAATAAGGGTGATTGGGTGTTCAGACAAAATGTTTTACGAAAGGGGTAGAGCAATGGCAAAAAGAACAAATCTTAGATTAACAATTGTAGCATTAATGGTAGTTTTGATTGGGGTAAGTTCCGCGTGGGTATCTGCCACAGAGTTGGTGGCCTATTCATACGATGACAATTGCCTCTATAGGCTGAACACTTCTGATATGCAACCTTCCAAAATAGGTGCTCTTCAAATCAGTTTCTCGACTGATCCTTGGGAACTTGTACGAGCTTCAGAAAACAGTTTATATGTTGTCGACAGAAATGCTAATATTCTATACGAGATAAGCCTAAATGATGCATCTACAATTTCCTCAGTTCCGTTAGACCAGGATGTTTTTATTAGTGCACGTGGATTAGATATTTCACCTGAGGGAATACTTTATGGATTGTTACCAGGAATGCAACTTAGAACTATCGACCCTTCAACCGGTGAAACTACATTTGTAGCAAATGTTACTGGCGCAACAAATATTGAGGCAATAGCATTTGGCCCGGACAGCACTCTGTATGCCGTTGGCAATGGCTCTAATGTTCTGTATGAATTAGATATTAATACCGGCAGTTTGAGTTGGATTGCAAATCTGCCTGTTACTGATATTGATACATTAACTTTCTCAACAGATGGCCATCTATATGGTGTAGATGCAAAAGCAGGAATGGTAGCTGCTTTGTATAAGATCGACCCACACACTGGCACAACTGTTAATATGGGAAGTACCGGCATAAAAGAACTGAATGGCCTTGTTGCCCAAGCACTGATACATCTTGAGATAATCGGCCCAGATGAAGTGGCCGAGGATTCACAGACACATTACCAGGCAATTGCTTCTTATGAAGGCGGCAGCAGCGCAGATGTTACGGCCTCAGCCATTTGGTCGGTTGAACCAAATGATATTGCGGATGTCAATGCAGGTCTTTTGACAACTGAAATGGTTGATCTACCGATGGACGTTACCATCACCGCCGAATACAGCGAAGGTGGTATTGATGAGGTAGCTGAAAAAAATGTGTCAATTCTTACAATCTGCCCATCCGGCAGTGCGTTAGAATTCGATGGTGTGGATGATTATGTCGGCATACAACCTACCACTGACTTTGATTTCGGAACAGGGGATTTCACAGTTACTGCTTGGTTTAAAACAGATAGTACTGTTATAGGGCCACAAATTATAAACTTCAGACATAACGATAACAACCCACATATCGAACTATATGTCAATGGTTTTGTGGGTCTAGGTTCTTTGGGTACCCATATTCTTACTGATTCAGGGGCAGTCAGAATGGAGTATGCACAAGCAGGTATAAATGACAGCAAATGGCACAACGCTGCAATTACTTTTAAAAATGGCGAATCTGATGGTTACAAGCTGTATCTTGATGGCGCGGAAGTGGCTCAAGATACTTTATCTTGTACATTGAGTAACTGGGATAAGATAACTATTGGAGCCAGAATACTCGGCGTTAATCAATTCTCTGGAACTGTTGATGATGTTCATATCTACAACCAGGCTTTATCTGCTGAAGAGATTCAGGCAAGTATGCATCTCAGACCTGATACTAATGACCCGAATCTTGTAGCGTATTGGGATTTTGACGAGGGCGAAGGGACTGTAGCTGGTGATTCAGCTGGTGGCAATGATGGCACATTGGAGTCAGGTTACTGTGACCCGCACGACCCGGAATGTGGCGGGCCTGTATGGGTTGACTCAGATGCTCCGGTTGGGATTTGTACATTGGATGGGCTTGTTGAGCGGAACCTGAATAATATACGGGATAGAAAACTCGGCATACTTGGTAAATTGGGAATAGTATTAGGTAAAGAATATGCATTGCTTGATTATGTAGATGATGCCTTCCACAACGGTCAACTCGATAACCTAAATAAAGGTGATGTCGCCAAAGCTAAAGGAAAGATTCATTCGGCAATAAGGCATGAGATACAAGCCAAGCGTAACATATACCAAAGCCTCGATAAACTTGAAGATGCGTTAATTGCTCTGGGCGGCCAAGGTTGGAGGTTTGCTGACCCTGAAGAATTAGAGTCCGGCTTTGTAATGCGCGCTGATGTCAATGGTGATGGAATAGTTGATCACCATGATTTTGCAATACTATCCAGATATTGGCTCCGGTCTTATGAAATTGAAAAGTAAGAATACAGGTCCAATATGTAACAGGAGTCTATAAGCGCACAAAAAGGGGCCGGTTTTGCCAGCCCCTGCATGCTTGGGTTTGTCTTTATCACCCTCCTCTTTTTCTTCTCGCATCTCCGCCAAACCCTCAAGCTGACATTATTGTACCAAAAACGATTAAGCAAATCAAGGAAAATCTATATTTCCTGCCGAATTTATCGGAATCAATCTTGGGTGCTTAATTACTTGAAATCTATGAATTGTCGAACCAGCACAAATCTGTTAAAATGGCCGCAAATATAATATAAATTGAAAGGAGCCAGAAATGACTGATATCATTGAAAAGACATACCACCTCGCCAGAGATGTATATCGAAATATTGGAGTCGATACAGATAAGGCCCTCGAAAATTTGAGAAAAATTCCTGTTTCACTGCATTGCTGGCAGGGTGATGATATCAGTGGATTTGAGGGAAGCAGCCTTAACGATGGCGGTATCATGGCCACTGGAAATTACCCAGGAAAAGCTTCGAATGCCGATGAATTACGGACGGACCTCGACAAAGCATTATCACTTATCCCCGGCAGGCACCGCATAAATTTACATGCTATCTATGCCGAAACTGACGGCAGCAAGGTCGAACGCAACCAGTTGCAGCCCGAACATTTCAGCAGGTGGATCGACTGGGCAAAGGCAGCTAGGCTGGGGCTGGATTTCAACCCGACATTTTTCTCCCATCCCAAAGCGACCAATGGTTTCACACTTGCCAGCACCGACGATGGAATTCGCAAATTCTGGATAGAGCATGGAATAGCCTGCCGAAAGATCGGTGAATCAATGGGCAAAACTCTTGGCACCACATGTATTACCAACATTTGGATACCTGATGGATACAAGGATATTCCCATTGACAGAAAAGCTCCCAGAGAAAGGCTTGAAAAATCTCTGGACGAAATTTTTGCACAAAAGATGGACAGCTCCTCCATTTTGGATTCAGTGGAGTCTAAACTTTTTGGAATCGGCTCGGAAAGTTACGTTGTCGGCTCACACGAATTTTATATGGGCTACGCTATTAAGAATAACAAGTTGCTCTGTCTGGATGCCGGCCATTTCCATCCGACGGAAGTTATCTCTGATAAAATATCTGCGGCACTGTTGTTTCTTGACGAAATCCTGCTCCACGTTAGCAGAGGCGTAAGATGGGACAGCGATCATGTTGTTATTCTATCGGACGAACTAAATGCAATAGCTGGCGAAATTATACGCGGCGATTTCACTGATCGTGTCCATATCGGCCTTGACTTTTTCGATGCGAGTATTAACCGTTTAGCCGCCTGGGTAATCGGAACCAGATGCATGATCAAGGCACTGCTGTTTGCGATGTTAGAGCCCCTCGAAAAACTTCGCGCATTAGAAGCCGATGGCGATTATACATCTAGACTTGCAATGCTAGAAGAATTGAAGACAATGCCAGCTGGCGCTGTTTGGGATTATTACTGTATGAAGTCGGGTGTTCCAGTCGGACCAAACTGGCTGAAGGAAGTTAAAGACTACGAAAAAACCGTGTTAAGCAAAAGGTAGCTTGATCAGTTCAAAAGAGCCAAGACCGTAAGGGAGTGGTAATTGGTATTAGCGAGTCGGGTTACAAAAAATGGCGTAACCTGCCGCGGCCAAGATCAGTGAAATCGCAGGAGTAAGTATCCATCCCAACCCGATTTTGCGAAGCGTTTTGAACTTCACACCACTATTGCCGCGCAATAGGCCAATACCAATTATCGAACCGACAATCCCCTGGCTTGAACTTACAGGAACACCAACAACAGCGAAGATGTGAACAGTTATAGACATACCCAAAACAGCCACCAACGCGGTGAAAGCATCCAAAGGCATAATTCCCGAACCGATGCCGTACATAACTCGTTTGCTGAATGTCAAAACCCCGACAGCGATTGCCACACCTCCTATCGCAGCCAACAGTGTATCATTTATATTTGGCAAAATTCCCGAAAATGCTCCCACACAGTTGGTAACATTATTTGCACCCAGTGCATATGATCCATAGGTACCGACCACCAGCAGGCCGCCCCAGAGAAGTTTATCTCGCATCAGCATACCCATAGGCACATACTCGATAAACCAGCCAAGCAACTTATAAGCAATACAGGCAAATATCATTGAACCGATGGGGGTGAAAATCCAGCACACTATGATTTTTATAAGACCGTTATATTCGGTATTTCCAGTAGCCAACCCTATTCCAAAAATTGCCCCGACAACGGCCTGCGAGGTACTGATCGGTATTCTCAGATATGTCATAAAGGTCCCGGTCAGCGCCGCTACGATACTTACGATAACAGCGGTGGAAATACTTTGCCTGGTTAATTCACTCAATGTAGAAATCCCATCCGTACCTTGCACTATCGCTCCCAATATAATAGTAAGGGCGCATAATATGCAGGCTTTACGAAATGTAATGATTTTTGTTGCCACTGCCGTTCCAAAAAAATTCGCGGCATTATTGGCACCAAGGGTCCAGCCCAAATACATTCCGCTAGAAAGTGGTGTCAAAGCTGATAAACCGACCATATTAGACCCGCCTCTTAGCAGCAATAATTCTGATACGGTCGCCGACATTTTCTGCACGATCGCTTGTCTGCGCAATACTTTTGATTAGGTCCCGCAGTAAAATTTTATCGAAGCCATCCATTTGGCTCGCGAATATCTCCTCAATGAGTTCTGATTCAATGTGGTCAACCTGGCTTTCAAGCTCATCAATTCTGCCTACTATCACAGTAGCATTGGTCAGATTTGTAAAAAGTTTTTCCACAGAATCAAGCATCACATTGACACACTGGCAACAAAGTTCAGCGATCTGCAATACTTTCGGCGCAAAATTTTTCGGTATTGCTATATGCTGTGTCAACATACTTCTGATGGCCGATTCAGCCTGGTTAGGCACCCTGTCCATAGTTTCCAGCAGACCTAATATATCACCACGAGATTCCGGAAAAAGCGAGTTACTGTACATCAAAATCTCAATGTCTCGACGGATCTCGTCTGCCTGGCTTTCAATATGATAAACTTTATCAAAAGCAATTTGCACAGATGTCTCGTCTGCATCTTGACAACGTTGTTTAATTGCACTATTGAAAGCGTTAAGGCAATCGGCAACAGACTGGCGATATTGAGCCAATTGTGATTCGATCACTTTCTGCTTGCTTCTAAAAAACATTCCAACATCTCCCTAAAAGAAAAATACTTAATATTCAGGGTAAATGATATGAAAAAAAAAGCAACTGTTTATTTCAGTGTACCCATAATTTTGCCAATGGTTGTACTTGCCCCCGCGGTAACACCATCCGCTGCTCCATAATAAATAGTGATCGCACCATTGTCCTCCGCAATAGCTCCACAGGAAAAAACGACGTTACCGAAGAAACCATTTTTTTCATAATCTGCATCAGGCTCCATTAGGGGCTTGCTTGAACGAGCGATAATTTTCCAGGGAGCGACCAAATCCAGCAGAACTGCCGCTAGGCAATATTTATCATTCTCATCTGCCCCATGATAGATTTCAAGCCACCCATGTTCAGTTTTTATTGGCACACAACTGGCCCCGACCCTTTGGCTATCAAACATATTATCACGAGGCTGAATAATATTTTTATAGTCACCCCAGTGAACTAAATCTTCTGAGGAGCAAAGCCAAATTGACGGCATACCGATAAACGCCGGATATGGTCTGACAAGAGCGTAGAATTGACCATCGATTTTTTCTTCAAACAAAACAACATTTGTAACTGCGGGAGGGAAAATAATTGACTTGGTTCCGAATCTCTTAATATCCCGGCTCGGCAACAGTACGGTACAAATACCATTCGCACTGACAGCTTTATAAGTTATGTAATACGTCTCTTCAATCTTTGTTATACGCGCATCTTCAATGCCATAAGTTTCATAATCCGTTGAGGGAAAAATTACTGGCCTGTTTTCAACTGTGAATTTTTGTCCGTCTTTGCTATGGGCAATTCGAAAATGAGAAATGCTTGTAAGATATACTTGCTCTTCGTATCGAAAAACACGTGAGTCAATTAATTCCAAAGCCGGATCACTATGAGAGACTCGCAACAAATCAATTTGTTTAGTCTGCCAATTATATATCGGGGAAATCACTTCATCCTTACTTTTGTTTTTGCTTTGCTCAGCTATACGCAGCAGTAGCAGGATTTCGTCATTACGTTTAATCACGGCAGGATTGAAGACGCCGACAACTTCAAAATCGTCTCGGCTGGGAAGAACATCACAGGGGCAAAGCAGAGGATTACTGGAAAATCGTTCAACCAGCATAAGGCACCGTCGATTACAAATTCATTTGACTTTTCAGTTAAATGGGCTGAACAAGCTGTGTTTTTTGATAATCCTGATAGGAGTCAAACATTTCGCGGAAGTAGCCGCCTTTCAGTATCTTGACACCGATCAGCACGGCTCCGAAAAGATTAGCGTTGATCCCGTGTAATTCTCTTACAATTCTCTTCGCCGCACCTCTCCTTGTAATATCAGCATTGCACACCAATATAGTTCCATCTGCCAGTGATGCCAAAGATTTTGCATCGCTTACAAGCATTGGTGGCCCATCGATTATAATATTGTCATAATGTTGGCGACAATATTCCAGCAACTCCTTCATTTGTGTACTGCCGAGCAGTTCAGCAGGATTCGAGGGCAATTGGCCGCTATCGATTATGTCAAGACCGATAGCTCCGCTTGGGCGAATAATATCGCTTTCTTTACATTGACCGGAAAGGAAGTTGCTCAGCCCTAAATCCGCCTGTCCCGTTACCACTTCGTCCTCGACTGTTTTTGGGAAGATTGTTAAGGATGTAGGCCTTCTGAAATTAGTATCGATAAGCAGGACGCGTTTGTCTTCTGCTGCAAAAGTAGCCGCCAGATTTGTAGCGACAGTCGTTCTCCCCTCCTCTGCGCCAGCACTGGTAATGAACAGAACTTTTTGCTTTTCTGAGGAGATGGATAATTTGAGATGTGTTCTGAATTGCCGGTAACACTCACTCATAATCGAATAAGGAGCCTGTCGAACTACATGCCACATATCGACTCCTCGAATATCTTTGCCATACCTCTTGTGAGGTATCATTCCAAGCAGTTGGATGTTAAGGTGTTTCATTATATCGCTTGGAGTTCGTACCATATTATTCAATAGCTCTATAAGAAACGCCAATCCTAAACCGGCCATAAACCCAAGAAATGTCCCAACTGGGGCACAAAACAGGATCTTCGGAAAACTCCTTGCCAACGGCGGCAAAGCTCTGCCCGTAGAGCGTATTTTTGATGACTCAACATCTTCTCTTAGCATGGTATATTTGCTGATTTGATCACGCGTATCGAACAATTGGGACTCGAACTCATCCCGTTTAGTAATGAGTTGTTCATAACGAAAACGAGTCTTATCAAGGTCTTTCTGTTCCAGTTCTGTTGCGTTTTTATCTTCCGTAAGCCTAGCCTGCCTGGCCTTAAGGATAACTAATTGATCCCTCGCATTGGTAACGTCGGATTCTCGTATTTGCTGAGATTTAAAGACATTCCTTCTATCTCTATCTTCAATTGCCTTCTTTATTGTTTCTTTAGTTTCTTGTATGACCCGGTGCTTGTCGCCTAATTTTGTCTGCTGCCTAGCAAGCTCAGATTCAAGTAAAATAAGTCTTTGTTCCAGCATTCGAACAATAAAATCGTCTTCAGTCGTGCGTTGTACAATGTCGCCGCCGGATTGTCTCTGCTCAAGAGTTGCGACCGTAGCGGCTAATTCTTCAATATCTGCTTCGAGGACAACTTTTTCTATTTCCAGCCTCCCCAGTCTTTGTGTAATTGTATGTCTAAAATCCCCACCTTCTTTTCCAGAAAGCTGAGTAATGCCTGAGGCTTCTCTGATCTCATCGAGCAGAGTGTTTGTTCTGCGTAATTCTTCTGAGAGATCATTGCGTTGTGTGGTAAATAGTTTAAGTTTTTCGCCCACTCCCGCTTCGGCTTCTAATCTCTGAGAATTTACAAAAAGGTTGACCATTTCATTAACGATCAAGGCGGATTCATCAGGGTTGCCACAAGTCATAGACACATGGATAAAATCACTCTCCATTTCGGGACGTACACCGAGACTCTTCTTAAGATTGTGAATAATTTTGGCAATATCTCCTTTTTTGAAGGACTTATACCAATTGGTCTCACGTACAGCATCTCTCTGGATAAGCTCTCGAAGTTTGCTTTCCTGTTTGATCAAAGCCGCTTTTGAAACTCGAAATTGATACGCGATACCTTTGTTCGCCGGTTGTGTTCCAAAACTTGTGGGGTCTTCTCTGCCGGGACGAAGAACCTGCAGATAGGTAAATGACGTAAATTTAGGAAGATATCGACCTAACAGAAAATATCCACCTACTCCGGCGACCGCACCTAAAAGAGTTAGTGAGACGATCAGAAATATATGTCTTCTCGCAATGTCCATTGCCTGTTTTGGTGTGATATTCGGGACAGGGGACACCTGACTTGCCGCAGCCCGAAGAGCCGCCGCTGAAACTGCCCTGTTCTGTAATGGCCTCTTTTGATCCATTATTTATGTGCTTTCTTTTAATTATTCAAAGACATCCGATAAATACCAATCAATTTTTATTCACCATCTTGCATTTTTTCAGACAACTCTGAGATTGTTGTTTGTAATCTCTGCTTTGTTTCTTCGGAAATTTGATCTTTTCCAGCTTCCAAAGCATTTTCATACGCTTTTATCGCTTCCGGATACTTATCAAGCCGTTCCTTAAGCATACCAAGGTGTTCATAAGCCGCCATGGGAGCACTAACTTGCTTTTGCTCAAACAGTTGTAATGCCATCTGCATTAATTCCTCAGCTTTAACATATTGCCCTTTTTTGAGAAGTACATAGGCGTACGTATCGATAATATCAGGGTTATTTGGCACGGCCTTATATGCTCTCTGAGCATATCCCAAGGCCCTGTCAAACTCTTTGCTATTTTCAATGAGCAAGTACGCTAAATTATTAAGTACTGAAACATTATTCGGCTGTTTTTCGAGTACACTTTCGTATTCTTTTATCGCTTTTTCAAGATAAGCCTTATCGGACGTTCGGCTGTACAGCGTTTGAAGCAATCTGGTTTTCCTGAGAAGATATGGGTAAATCGGTAAATTATCCATTGAGGCAGTTTGTACACATTTATTAAGGTGTTTTATAGCCTTATTGTATTCATTATTCATCTCATAGACGATAGCAATCATCCCATTATATTGGATTGAATCTGGGTTTGTACTGAGCTTTTCATTACACCACCCTAATGCCTCCTGAGGACCGACCGCCTGGGACATTTTGGCAAGTATATTGATGATCATATCCGGATTTGCCTCTGCTTTTTCCAATGCTTTCCGATAATATTCTATTGCCATTTTATTGTCATTAAGGCTGAATTTTACCTCAGCCATTCGTGAATAAGCGATCGGCGCAAAGGGACCATCAGTGAAATCGGAGGCATACTTGAGCAAATCCTCCTTTTGTCCGCTAAGTATCAGGGTTTGCAGAATACCGTCGAGAGCTGCGGAATCACCGCCAAATTTTTGTAGACTATCCTTCCATGCTTTTTCAAAAAACGATAACGCTTTTTGATAATCTCCCTGATTCATTGCCAATGTCGCAGCCCGAACGTACCAATATCCAAAATCAGGAAACCTTTCAATACACTCACTATAAAAAGCCCTGAGTTTATCGAGATCATCTGAGTTTATATAGATCTGTTCCAAAAGGTTGCGGGATCCGAGTGGGCTTTGTTCCTTTTCAATAGCCATCTTCAGTTCTGTAATAGCATCTTCTACTCGGGAGGATTTCAGGTAGGCACGCGCTAGATCAACTCGAACTTCAGGTGTGTCGTTCAGAAATTTACTTTTCTGGAAATCATCAATGGCTTCTCTGAGCTTATTTAAGCCCGCATTTATCTGCCCTCTCAAACGCCACAAAGTTGGCAATTCAGGCTGCAATTCAAGGGCTTGGTTTGTTAGCTCAAGAGCTTTTCCAAATTGTCCCTTTTTTGCGGTCACCCATGCTTCAAGAAAAAGCGAAGAAGCATCGCCGGGGTTCTTTTCTCGAAAGATCTTCAATTTCTTTTCGGCTTCGTCGATCAGACCGGCTTCAAGAAATGCCTGTATTTGGACGAGCTGATTCTCATCGGTATCTTGGACGGTCAGCAGCTTACCAGAATATTCAATTATGCCTTTTTTGTTACCTTCTTTTTGTGCCACTGCAAGCATTCCGCGAACAATATTCGCATCGGTTGGCTGAGCTTGAGCAAGCTTAGCCAATATCTCTTTTGTTTTCTCAAACTGTCCGTCGCGAAAATAATATTTCCACAAGACACTTTCATTTTGACTCAAAAGTTCTTTTGCCTCATCCTGCCTGCCAAGTGTTCGTAAAAATTCAGAATACACATTAAGTGCAGCTTCATTTGTCGGATCGATACTGAGGGCTGCTTTATAAGCATCTTCAGCCATGTCAAATAGATGCTGTTTACGAGAGGCGGTCGATTCTTGCTTTGCCATTTTCTGTGCCATGCTGCCAAGCAACATCGAATTTTCAAAGCTTGGCATAGTTACCTGGAGGTGCTGCCGGATAGCTAACGCCTCCCAAGGATTAGTTTCACTTATGTACTCTGCGTAAAAACTTTGTAACTGAAAGTCCTTTTTGCTTAGAGATATTGCCGTTATCAATGCCTCGCGAGTTTGTACCTTTTGCTCAGATGAAACATTTACACCGAGCTTTTTGTTTCGTTGATATAGAATAAAAGCCCTGTTTTTTGCTATATCACCACCTAACGGATTCAGATCGAAAGCTTTTTGCGCGTCTTTTATGGCCTCGGCATCCTTTTCGATTATGGCGTTGATCCTGCTTCGCAATAGGTAGGCCCCTGAAAAAATAGGACGTTGTTTCAAACAACTGTCAAGTTTTTTTAGAGCTTTTTCATGATCTTCGCTTACTATAGCTATCCTTGCGGCAAAATAGTCACCACTGCAGCCGTCAATATTTTCTTCCCGAGCTATATCTGCAAATTTATTTGCCCCTTTCATATCATTCCGGGCCAGAGCGATATCAAACAGAGAACTGATCCCACTGCTATTGTTTGGTTCGGCTTCAATAATTTTTTCATACTGCTCAACAGCTTTGTCAAGCTGATTATTAGTTTGATAATTTTGAGCAAGGGCCAGATTACGTCGCAACGGATCGGCAATATTCTTTAGAACCGACTCTGATATCTGGCGGCGTCTGTCTTGTAGAATATTTCCAGGATCAGGCTCTGCCAATATCTTTTTGTAGATTTTGCCAGAAACACTATCGGGCTTATGCTGCAAATATTTGTCAATCAGCTTTGTGGCCTCTTCATGTTTTGACTCTGTTACATAATAGTTGCACATCTCTAATACTATTGAATCGCCCACAGATTCGGGAGCAATCTCTAGGAGTTTATCAAGCAGTTGCCTATGCTGGGCTCTTAACTCCTGAAGTTCAGCTTTCAGGGGTCCGTGGGAACTGTTGGCAACGCCTGTTTCCTTTGCCTTTTTTTCAAGCTCACCTATCTCCCATGAAATTTTGGTGAGTTTACCCTGGTTCAGATCCAAATGCAGAACCAAAACATTCGGGTCATCTGGATTCATTTTAGCTAGTTCACCCTCAGCCTCTTCAAGTAACCTACTACCAATATAGGCTTTTATGCGGATTTGTTTACTTCGGACGCTAGATGGATAATATTTCTCGAAAAAGTCAACAGCATTGATTGCTACCGGCCACCTTTTCAGAATCAGCGAAATGGCGGAATAATTCAAAATACAATCGGGTTTGGAGTAGTACATATAATTGTTAATAGCAGTAACAAAGAAATCTGCAACTGCGCCTACTTCACTTGTTCGAAGGTATTCATTGCCAAGCGTATATGCAAGTTGTCCCAGTTGTTTGTCAGCCCTGAGGTCTGAGGATCCTTCAGAGGCCGTAACCAGTTGATCGTATGCGCTGTTCAGTTGGCTCAGAGCAGATCTGCGATCTTGGCCTTTAGCCAGCGCAAGTCTTCCCTGCCACATAATTGTGTAGGGGTTTTCTCCGCTACTGAGTAGTTGGCTTACTTCATGCACCGCTTTTTCCGACAGTTCTATCCATTTACTCTTCCCTGTCTCGTCAGCCTTCATAGCCTGTTCCAAATAGCAATCGGAAAGAAAACTGTGCAGTGAAAAACGATTAAAATAATTGGTTCTTGAGCGAGGGCCTGGAATATCCTGGCTTTGGGGCAATGTCAATGCCTTTTCTGCAAAATCTATTGCTTTATAAATATCGGCACTATCGTTGTAAATCGAATATCGTCGGTGGTACAAATTTGCAGCAAACAGGGCATAAGTTACGTTTTCGTTCTCCAGCTCACATGCTTTTTCTATGAAACTGATAGCCTTGTCGATATCTTTTATTTTTGTTTCATTTAATTGTGTTAAGGCAAAATAAATTATTGCGCTTTCAGGAAATCTTTTTGTCAACCCAACAAGTTCAGCTTCAAAATCATCATGTATTTGTTCATTAGGTTCATCTGTTTGATATTTTTCACTTAGATAATTAACATGTGCTTTGGGTTGTTCCGGCGCATTCTCAACACCTCGCTTGAGAATCTCTCTGGCTTCTTTAGCTGCTTGACTCCGTGCATCCAAAACACCCTGGTCAGAGTAAATCTGACCCTTAATGTGGGCCGCACGGGCCTGGTAAAGATACACATCAACATTATTTGGTTCAAGTTCACAAACCTTTTCAAGATAACCGACGGCTTCCTGAATGGATTGTTCGAGGTTTGAAGTTTGGCCATGGCTTGCCAACTCCAGAATCGCCCGGCCTTTGAGTAAATAGATATGCGCACTATTGTCCAGATCTTTATCTATAAGCTCTGATGCATTCTGTTCTACAGTTCTCCACACTCCCCAATTGCCCGAATCCGCCATCTGATACCCATAGTCAAGCAGTGCTCGCCTAGCATGAACATTTGAAGTGTCGATGGTAACTATTTTGTTCCAGCAGCCGGCAACTTTGCGCCAGTCATTGATTTCTTCATAAATTTCAGCCAACTTAAAGAGTATCTCGATTTGAAGTTCTTTGTCTTTGGCATAACGGAAAGCCTGTCCATAAGCTTTGGTCGCAGCTTTATAGTCTTTTTCTGGAAGCGACAATGCCGCCTCTGCATCTCTTATAAAATCATCAGGATTTTGCCCAAGACGTAAAAAAAACACAATAACTGCAAGAATTAGAACCGCCAGAACACCAGAACCGATAATTGCAAGTTTTTTGTTTAATCTTTTCTTTGCCATAAATCTGCTATTCCTTTGGTTTGCTTAATATACGAAACATTAATTGGCCGACTCTAAATCGGGCCAATGATCATTTTCAAGAACGGGCAATACCGCACTAAGAAATTCCTCGGCCGCGGCAATAGTTTCCTCTTTGCTCGGATAACTGCCTCTACTATTGAAGAATTTTATTTCTACTTTGGAAAAATAGGAATACTCACTTCTAAGGTTTGTCCCTAAGGCAATCCTTGTCTCCGTCCTGTTACCTCTATATTGGCCATTGACTCTGAAGAAATACAAAACCATAAATTCCGCATCCGTCTGCCATATTTCTCGAGATTTCCTTTTGAAAATAATACCAGTTGCTTCTATTCGTTTAGGTCCCTGAAAACCGCCCTGGGCACCTGCATTGTCATTGATGTTGAGTGATACGCTGAACTTATCCACACGTTCATGCCCCCCTCCTATGTAGCAGGCATCCGGAACATGAGGAACCTGGTCGGGATTGCCTGTATAATAGGTAACAAACAACGAGCAGTTTCGCACTGGACTGCTAAGCGGAACGCGGGTATCCTCAAGTATCCATTGCAAATAGTCTTCCGTGCCGAGAGATTCAAGCACATCTTTATTTGCAATTTTCTGTCTTGCGACCACCGTATAGGGAGAAAAAGCCGTTTCCTCCACAGCTTCAAAAGATTTTTTCAGTGGTATCGCTTTTTTTATAATCGTGATATCTTCGTACGATTTGATCAACTTTATACTCGCCGAAGCTACACCCAAAACCACCACACATAACAAAAAGGTAGGCTGTAAATAAATTTTAAGGATTTTTTTCATAGGAATAAAGACAGAATTTAATTTTGTTTGCGGATAATAATATCTTCATCGGATTTTGCTTTTTTTTCATTAATAAACAGGTTGCCCATAAACCACGCCAGCAGGCCATACAAAGAAAAAGCAAATGGCAGCATTACCATTCCGAGCATATCGTGATATATTCCCTGGGCATATTTGGGATCCCACAGAATATAAATAAATCCTGTTATCGTAACACGGACGACGTTACTGAGAATGGCGATTGGGATAGTGCTCGCCAACAAAATCAGTCTTTGCCACATAGGCCTATAATGTAAATATGCCATCGCCACTCCCAAGGCAAGGAAAGCCATCAGCAGTCTCATACCGCTGCAGGCCTCTGCAACATCAAGAGCAGGTTCCAGCCGAACTCCTTTATACACCACATCAATCACCACACCGCTTGCATTGGCTTCAAGTCCACTAACAAGGTTCAGCAGCGCCGTTGCCAATGAAGCAGCCGTTCTTCGCATTGGTATCGTAATATCATTATAAATACTTCCTGGAAGCGGCATTGCGAATATTAGAAAAAGTATTGGCAACCAGGTGTACCTGAGCAGTTTCCATCCCCCCCAGAAAAGAATTATAGAGCCAATAGTAGGAATTATTATCAACTGTTGCGCATATCCAAACTTCAGACGAAAAAGTGTTATAGGATAGAGAACAACACAGCACAATATCAAA
>CAZOPG010000008.1:0-15112 GCA_964581585.1 uncultured Planctomycetaceae bacterium
TGGAACAGGGGCAGACTAATAAAGAGGGTTGATGGCAAACACTGGGTTTTCTATGAAAGCCCTCAAGGCCAGATTATATTAAATGAGTTAGCCAGAAAAATCCAGCAGAACAATCTGATTTTATGCTATCCCAGCGATTTTTGATAGAGTTGCCTATTTGCCTAAAAACCATTGATGAATAGCTGCTGCTATTAGCCAGACGGTGGAAGCTGCCGGCAGGACGACCCACAGCGCAAGTTCTTTCCTGAAACAAATCAAAGCGACCGCAAAGAAAAACACCGTCGGTATAATCCCCCATAAAACTCCCTTAGTATAACTGGTCATCAGATTGAAGTCGCCGGGTCTGTCCGAATACAGCCATAACAAAACGATAAGGCTGGTTATTGGCGCCGTTGCTATCAGTCCCGCTAAGGTCGGCATCTTCTTGCCAATCTGTGAACAAAAAACAATTATTGCTATGCTAATCAATAGTTTAACAAAGAATTTCATATCAAAATCCTCTCAACTTGTGAAATCATGTGAAAAGAACATAACAAATGGCAATAACACTGAGCGGCAACAAAATCAAAGAAAGTGTGATGTAGTATGCCGCTCTTGCTCCGGTTCAGCGTGGATAACCTGTTGATAACTCTACCACCACCACTATAACGAATGCCAAGACCTGTGATTAGTCAACTTTGTCCGGACACTTTAACAATCACTATGTTTCGAGTTCAGTAAATCCCCTATCTTGCCTATTATCACTTGGTTAAGGCGTTACAGTTAATTATTCCGTATAAGCTAAAAAGATATTATATAGCTTTAGCCAGGGCTGAGCCTTATTAAAAACAGGATGTAGACGTTATTTGTCGCCAATAATATAGTCGCTCATACGTCTCGTGGATAACTTGTAGAAGAATCGTTAACTCTATTATTACAAATACTTAAACAATCTGACATCTTCGATAATCGAAGGATCCTTTCAAGTATCAGCTTCAATTATGTGCCAAAATCTTGTCCTTAAATGCCCGGCACATTGCTTTTGGATCATCCGCTTTTGTTACCGCCGAAGATATCGCAACAGCTTCGGCACCAGCTGTGAGAACTTTGTCCATGTTCTCAACAGTTATTCCACCAATTGCAACAGACCTGACAGAAGTTCCGGCGAGCATTTTGGCTGCGTCGGTTATGTAATCGACTCCAACAACTTCAACATCTTCTTTCGTATTACTTGGAAAGATCGAGCCAAGGCCAACATAGTGCGGTTGCTCGGTCAGGGCTTGTTGCAGCTCCGGCATTGAGTGGGTACTCGTGCCGAAAATCAAAGGCTTAAGCTGCATTTTACTGGCCTCGGCAATGGATAAATCATTCTGCCCTAGATGAACCCCATCAGCATCGCAGGCTACCGCTATATCAACCCTATCATTTATGATACTGATAACCCCACTGTCTTTACAAATTCGCACAAGCTCTTTAGCGACCGCTAAGTACTGCATATCAGAGATGTTTTTGGCCCGAAGCTGCAAACAATCGGCACCACCGGCAATACAGTCTTTTGATAGGCTGATGATGTCGTCGCTACGCTGCTCGCTGAGGATCACGTATAAACGGACAGATTTGAATTTTTCGGCGGGGATAGCGAGATTTATAATATCCTTTTCGAGCGTATAGCAGGTGTATCGCAATTGTTCAAATCGTTTTGCAATATCAGCATCGATTGTTTGGCTCGTCTCAGCTAATACCCGCAGTGCTTCGGTCAGCCTTTTGCAGGCAGCACTTAAACAATCCTGTAGATTAGCGCGTTTCAATTGTCCTTGCACCTCAAGGCCACAACCGATATCGCCAACAGTATCTCTGCTTGCGGTAAGCTGGCCGCCATCCAGCATTGCCATTTGTGAGCTAAGTTCATGACGTAATTGCTTGGCTCGACCGGCAAGGGGGGCACAATCAAGGGCAAATCTGCAGAACTCCTCCACAACACGCGCCGCCTCACGCCCGCGGTTAAAATTAGCATCGATTATTCGGTAAATTGCACGATCCATAGATGCATTATAGAATTTTGACGGGAGATTAACAGAAAAATAGTCCAAATAAGGGCGCAAAAAAAGGAGCTGCCTCCTCCGGCCAGCTCCATATACGAAAATACTTCTTCTATCTCCTCAAAGCCAATAGTTCCTCATATTCTATCAGCTTTGTCTGCGAGCAAAAAAAGCGTGGGCGAAACACACTCTCCTCCTCGGAACGCTTTCCTCCTCCGCAAAAGGACAAATGCATCACTCGCCCAACGTTACCTGAACATTATAGCAAAGCCTATGCCACGACGGTCACTATTCCGCGAGGATAGCTAAAATGAATAGTGCAAGAGCCTGTTTTTCATAGACTTATAATAAGAAACTAGTTCCGATAATCTGCGGGAGGGATGTTAAAGTTTAGCAATCCGTTGTTTTTTGTAAACACAATTAGCCTTAGTTGCTAAAAGTTAGCATCTTTTGTTGGTCATAACGCCTTGAAAAATAAAACAGTTGGTGTTATGTTTACAAAAAACAACACAAAGTGACCCTTCGGTCGAAATGACCCACTGTAAAAGAGCCGGTTAAATATGAATTGAAAATTTCGTGGGGTGTAATCTAACGAATCTTCAGTGTGGCCAGTGCGAATGCGGCAAAAGCAGCGGCCAGGAGCCAAAAACGGACAACCACCTGAGGTTCGGACCAACCACATAGATGAAAATGATGATGAATTGGAGCACATTTGAAAAGTCGTTTACCACCGGTATACCTGAAAAAGCCGACTTGAAGAATCACACTGCCAAGCTCCATTACGAAGACGCCGCCTATGATTAGTAGCAGAACTTCATTTCTGGTTACCAACGCGCCATAACCCATTGCCGCCCCTAATGGAAGAGAACCGACATCACCCATAAAAGTCTGGGCCGGGTGGCAGTTGAACCACAAAAATCCCATCGAAGCGCCGAGGATGGCTGAGTAAAAAATGCTCAACTCCCCAGATTGGGGAATGTGTGGTAGCAGAAGATAACCTGCCCACGTAATGCTTCCGTTATGCGTCATTGTCTCAGAGGCAACGTAGCAGAGGATGATAAATACTGCGCTAACGATAGCCACACATCCGATTGCCAGACCGTCCATGCCATCAGTAAAGTTGACGGCATTGCTGGTAGCGGAAATATACAATATGGCGATGAGAACGAAGAGCCAGCCCGGAAGCGGCAGACCATATTTATAAAACGGCAACCAGAATCGGGTGGCATCGGCAATATTTGCGATATCCGAACGGAGGAAAGATGCTATCAGCACCGCCCCGCCAAGCTGGAAGGCAAACTTTTCCCATGGTTTCAAGCCGTCTCTACTACGATGCCTTATCGTGCTGGTCAGCTTTAACCAGTCATCAACGCCACCAAGAATGCCAAACCATATTACAAGTATGATCGCCTTTTGGATAAACGGATTATTCAGTTTTGCCCATAGCAACGTGCTTGCGAGCACCGCGGCGAGAATAATTAGACCTCCCATGGTCGGCGTGTTGGTTTTTTCCCTATTCAACTCGTTGAGCGTTTCATGATGAAACTCGGGACGGTCACCAATCTTTTTTTTCATCAGCCAGCGGATGATCTTCGGGCCGGTAAACCATGCAATAAAAAGGCCGGTCAAAGCCGCCATTATGCAACGGAACATCACCTCTTCCCAGGCATAAAAACCCAGGCTCTGCGTTACAAAATTCCGAAATGCAGAAAGCAGATGGTATATCAAGTTTTAATACTCCAGTTATCTATATTGAAAAATTTCTTTTAGCTTGTTCACAACCGTTTCAAATCTTTCGCTGCGTGAGGCTTTTACTAATATTATATCGTCAGGTTCAATAAATTTGGCCAAATTATCACAAAGTTGTTTCGTATTTTTAAAAATTTCAGATTTCAGCCTGTTGCCGGCTCTTTTACTCGCGGCTTTGGCCGCTTCGCCAGACATGGTCCCAGCCGTCAATAAAAGTTCGATTCCAATTTCCGCAATTTGTTCGCCAAGCCGGGCGTGATACTCTCGACTGTGCTGTCCAAGTTCTCCCATAGTACCACAAATAAAAACAGCTCTGAATTTCTTCTCACTTGCCAAACCTCGCAGGACTTCAAGGGCGTTGATCATTGAGGCTGGATTAGCGTTATAACAGTCGTTCAAAACCGTAACCGGGCCAATTTCCATGATATCAAGACGCATCTCGGCAGGCTTGAAACTCCGTATCGCTTCGGCAAAAAGCTCAGCGGTAATACCGAATTCACTACAAACCGACCATGCCGCTACGGCATTTTCAACGTTAGCCTTGCCGGGGGAATGTAAAATTACTTTTATGCCGTCGATATTAAAACTACTGCTGGCAGCATCGAAATCAGGCTCGCAGATGTTGGCAAATGTTTTGAAGTCGAGCTTTTTCTCTTTGCAGTAAGCTTTCAATTGCACAAAATCGGCGTTTATAAAAAATATCCCTGTCTTGCGAAGTCCATCCGTAATAGCAACTTTTTCTTCAATGATGGCTTCAATCGAGCCAAAACCTTCCAGATGTGTAGGATAAATATTTGTGATCATCGCAATGTCAGGAGTAGCCATAATCGATAAAGGCGATATTTCGCCGGGATGATTGCTGCCGATCTCAGCGATGACAATTTTACAATCCGCCTCTGCTCCGAGCAGTGTCAGGGGCAGCCCTATATTATTGTTGAAACTTTTTGGCGACCTGTGGCAGAGGAAATGTTGAGACAGTACATGATAAATCATATTCTTTGTGGTGGTTTTGCCCGCCGAGCCTGTTATGGCAATGACCCTGTAGCCAGCCTTGAGTCGATAGTAATTCGCCAAAAGCCCAAGAGCCTGGATAGTGTCAGCAACATTAATTATATTGTCCGCCCTGCGATTATTACTGACTACCGCACAGACGGCACCGGAGGCGAAAGCTTGGTCAATAAAATTGTGCCCGTCAAAATTATCGCCCTTTATCGCAAAAAAACAATCCCCAGCTTTAACCTGCCGTGAGTCGATGCAAACGCCGCCGGCAGTTATGTCAGCCTCCGGAACAACGACACCGATAACCTCAGCAATTTTCTTTATCGACAATTGCATCATCCTATTTCAAAAGCTCCCGTGCAATTTCAATATCGCTGAAATGAATCCTTTCTTCTCCAATGATCTGGTAATTCTCATGCCCCTTTCCGGCAATGAGAACGATGTCGCTGCTGCGAGCATCACGTAAAGCCAAAGTAATAGCTTTTTTTCTGTCCGGCTCGACAAAGACATTTGCTGACGAGGAAAACCCTGTCCTTATATCATCTATAATATGGGCAGGGTTTTCAGTTCGCGGATTATCGCTGGTAACCACTACTACATCAGCCAGCTGCTCGGCAACCTCTGCCATACGCGGCCGTTTGCTCCTGTCCCTGTCGCCGCCACAACCAAAAGCAACTATAATCTTGCCCTTACAGAGCTGCTTAAGCGTCCTTAGGACATTCTTAAGAGCGTCATCGGTGTGAGCATAATCAACCAAAACTGCAAAATCCTGTCCACATTTGACCGGCTCAAGTCGGCCGGGAACTCTATCAAACCCGCTAAGTCCAGCCGCGACATCATTGATACTGAAACCAGCGGCCAAGCACAATCCCGCCGCGGCCAAATGGTTACTAACGTTGTGCCTGCCGATAAGAGATGTTTGAATTGTTCGTTCCTCGCCGGCAAAGTGCAATGTGAAAGCCGTTCCATTTATATCCATTGATTCGATATGCGCAGTAATGTCGGTATCAGAATCTATGGCGTAAAAAAGTGTTTTGGCTTTTGTTTTTTTTGCGACTTTTTCTGATGCAGCATCCTGAGCGTTGAGAACAGCGGTCGCATCAGGAGATAACTGTTCAAACAATAGCATCTTGGCTGCCAGGTAATCGCCCATCGTCTTATGGTAATCGAGATGGTCACCCGTCAGATTCGTAAAAGCGGCGGCCTTGAAATCAATTCCAGCGACTCGCCTCTGCTGCAGCGCGTGGCTGCTGGCTTCGATGACCATAAATTCTGCTCCGGCTGCTACCATCTGATTGCTTAGCTGAGCAATCTTCAGAGCATCAGGCGTGGTCATTGATGACTCAAACCCTTTAGCTTCGGATGCAGTATCAGTAATGATGGTCCCTATCAGGCCGCACTTTTTGTTTACCTGCTCAATTATTGAACGAACTAGGAATGTTACTGTAGTTTTACCGTTTGTGCCGGTAACAGCAAGATTTGTCAATTTAGCGGACGGATTGCCCTGGCTTGCCTGGGCCAAAATAGCCAGTGAATAAGCCGAGTCGGCCACAACAATAATTTCGACAGTATCGGAATTGAAGTCGTTTTCGCAGACAATATAGTCGGCACCTTTGGCGATGGCGGCGTGGATAAAATCGTGTCCATCGAACTTCACCCCCACGACAGCAACAAAAATATCGCCGGGGCTGACAAGACGTGAATCGGCACAAACGCCCCGGCTGGTGGAGAAAACAATATCTAAAAGCTCATTAAAAGTCATAATCTGCCTCTGTAACAAATACACAGATACGATAGCTGTTTATCGTAATTAAGGCAAATAAAAAAGGCTGAGGAAAGATATCCACAGCCTTTATGATGAGCAATAAGCTTCTTTATCCGGGTTAACGTAATGTCGAGCTATCGCTTCATTATTCTCGTTTGTTTGTGTTAACTATCCGTTAGTTTGTCAGCCTCATAAACACTTAACTTATCTTTAAGATAGACAGCCACGCCTCTGGCTTTGGTAATGCAGTTTTTCATGTGGCAGGCGAAACTTTCACTGAATCGTTCCGATTTCAGCGATGAAATATCAAACTGCCTGACTCGTCCAATAACATTGGATTGCACGTCATGGTTCTGCGGTTCCACAGGAGCCAACATATATATCGCCGTGGCAAATCCGGCAAAGTACACTACCAACAATAAAGTAAATTTGCTTTTCCAGCCCATCATCTTTTGTTTCCCCCCATATTGGAAATTTAGATGTTTTTATCGGCTATTCGCTTTTACCTCCCCTCTGCTTCCACAATAATATGTAAGATATAAACAATTGGAAGTCAAACAGCATGTATTTAACAAAAAGAAAGCCAGACCTTACTAAAAAAGAAGATCTGGCTTCGGAGGAGGGTGATGAAAAGCAAAATAATAACTATATTCTATGAAACCCCTCTGGGTCCCCACAACTTAGCCCAATTATGTCTCATTTATAGATAAAGTCAAGTTATTTCTGATTATTTATAAAAAATTTTAACAAAATCATTCTCAATTCCGGTCCAGATGAGAAAAACAATTTATCCTTGCTAAAAGCCGTTTTTTTGCTTATCATCCTACGGACGGTTGGTTAGTTCATAAGGCCCGATAAAATACGCAAAACAAGTTAAATGGACAAGAAAATTACAATCTCTGATTTGGTCAAGGCAAAGCAGCAGGGACGGAAATTCGCTGCTGTAAGTTGTTATGACTATACCACAGCCCGGCTAGTTGCGGCAACGCCAGTTGAAATGATCCTGGTCGGGGACTCAGCTGCCCAGGTGATTTTAGGATTCGATTCAACGCTCGGCATAACTATGGATTTTATGGTGGCTATCACAGCTGCCGTCAGAAGGGGCGCTCCCAACGTTATGCTGGTAGCGGATATGCCTTTTCTTTCGTATCAGCCGAGCATTGAGACCGCTATCAAAAATGCTGGCAGATTCATGGCCCAAGCCGGTGTGGGTATGGTAAAAATTGAAGCCACCGAGGCCCAAATCGAAACTATTAAAGCTGTCAGCGACGCGGATATACCGACAATGCCACATATCGGAATCAGGCCGCAAAGCGGCAAATTAAAAGCTCAGGGCGGCACGTCCACCTCGGCCATTGAACTAATATATCTGGCGGATAAAATGTGCCAGGCTGGTGCTTCCATGCTGCTGCTGGAGGGAACTACCAGAGAGGTCGCGAAGATTATAACTGAACGGCTGCCGATACCGGTTGTTAGTTGCGGCTCTGGGCCGGAGTGCGATGGACAGATACTGATTATGCCGGATATCCTCGGAGAGAGTTCGGGCAGGATGCCGAAGTTTTCAAAAAATTATGCCAATCTTGGCCAGGCTACAATCGATGCGGTAAAGTCTTACGCTGATGAAGTGGCCAGCGGCAAATACCCCGAAGATGAACACTGCTACCATATAAAGCCCGGCCAGATGGAAGATTTACGAAAAATGCTTGCTTCGGAACAGCACTAATTCTTTAACTAACATTTTCCAGGTGAGTCTCTTATGATAGACGCTCAGAATGGTTGTGATTCGAGTTCTTCTGCTTCGGGTAGTAATACTCGTCTGAAAGTCGCCCTTATAACTGATACCCACACACTAAGCAATTATTCGGCACTTCTGCGACAGTTTTTTATTGGCTTATCAGACAAAACCAGTTTAGCGATGGTATTTGAGCCGGGAGCAAATAGAGATTTTTTGTTTTCTCTGCCTGTCGAAATTATTCAGCACCCCGCATTGAAGATGCCATTGCTTTGGCGACAAAACAAGACGAGATTGCTGGAGCGATTAGAAAAATTCAAACCATCCGTGCTACATTGCTTTGGCCATAGGAAAATGGCCCTGACAAAAAAGCTGGCAAAACATTTCGATATTAGTGCCGTGGTAACCGTCGATTCAATGCCGCCGAGGTCCTTCAAATTTGTGTCCTGTTTGTCCGGCTTCAGTTCCATAACAGCACCGTCGGAAGAAATTGTCAACAATATAACCAAAGCTTATCCATCTCTGCAGCAACTTGTCAGAAAAGTCAATATGGGAACGTTTGTCGATGATAATTGCGCTTGTTTTTCCAGGCCTGATCGGCTGCCGAGTATGGTTGTTATGCATCCGCTCGATAAGCTTGCTGATTTCGAGCCCTTACTGTGCGCAGTTCGACACCTCGCTATCGACGGCTATGAATTCGTATTGGCCATTATCGGCTCCGGAAAAGCCGAAAAAACAATTCGTAAAATGGTAAAAACACTTGGTCTCGCCCAAATCGTCAATCTTACCGATGAAATCCACCCCTTGCGAACTGTCTTTCGCGGAGCTGACATATTTATTCAGCCTCAGCCAAGTCAGCTCTTCAATGGCCCGCTGCTGGAGGCAATGGGTGCCGGAATGGCTGTGGCCAGTTGTGACGATACCGGCAACGATTTAGTTACAGAAAACCAAACGGCACTATTGTTCGACCAGGACGATGAACTCAGCGTATATGCGATACTTCAAAAACTACTCAATAAACATGAGATGGCCAGGACCCTGGCTATGAATGCTCAAAACAACCTTCGCCAGAATCACACGGTTAGTAAGATGGTAGCCGATCTGCTTGAAATTTATCGAACCATAGCCTGACAATACCTAAAGCGATATTTTATTTTAATAACCCGTAATTGGTAAGCAACTGGCCAAGCTCTTCCCTCTGGTTTTCGTCCAATGGGGTCATCGGCAGACGCATTTCATCAGAAGCCATACCAAGCATTGCCATAGCAGCTTTGATAGGTATCGGGTTGGTCGCCATACTCAGCAGATTTTTTGACAGGGCGAACAATTTATTGTGCCATTTTCTCGCTGAGACAAGGTCTCCCTGGAGAATTAAATCTGTCATAGCCTTGACATCGCCTGGAACAATATTAGCCACCACGCTTATCACGCCTTTACCTCCGACCGAGGCAATAGGCAGGGTCAGTGAGTCGTCGCCGGAAAGAATCGTGAGATCACATTGATTGGCGATTTCGCTTACCATATCGAGTTTGCCCGTTGCCTCTTTTATGCCAACAACATTTTCGAGTTCAGCAAGTTTTGCTATTGTTTCCGGCATCAGGCCTGTGCCTCCACATCTACCCGGAATATTATAAAGCACCATAGGCAGATCAACTTCTTCGGCAATCGCTTTGAAGTGCTGATAGAAACCAGCCTGTGTAGGCTTGTTATAGTATGGGCAGACCTGTAGCGATGCATCGGCGCCAACCTTTTTTGCAAACGCCGTCAATTCAATAGCTTCGGCGGTACTATTGGAACCAGTCCCGGCAACAACAGGAATTTTGCCGCCGACTGTTTTGATAACGCGTTCTATTACCCGCTTTTGCTCGTCATGGGAAAGCGTCGGCGATTCACCCGTCGTTCCACATGGAACCACGCCGTCAGTATCACTTTCGAGATGAAATTCTATCAGCTCTTCAAGCGTACGGAAATCAATTTTGCCGTTTTGAAAAGGCGTTATCAGTGCCACTAATGTTCCTGTAAACATTTTTATCTCCAAATATTATTTATTCACATTTTTCAATATCTTACAATATTCTTTAACGCTGGTATATAGTCCCATTTCGATTGCGTCTGCGATCAGTGCATGACCAATTGACACTTCAGATATTCCGCCAACCTCGGTCAAAAATCTTGCGAGGTTATGCAGGTTAAGGTCATGGCCTGCATTAAGTTCAAGCCCGGCCTCAGTCGCCGCCTTTGCAGCGACTGCATAGCTGTTTATCACCTCAGAGAGATTTTTATCTTCCGAAAACGCACACGCGTAAGGCTCAGTATATAGCTCAACACGATCGGCTCCGAGTTCTTTGGCCATTTGCATGGCCGCGATATCAGGGTCAACGAAAAGACTGACGCGAATGCCCAGATTTTTCAGTTTCTCAACAACCGGCAAAAGCCTGTCTTTGTTCTTGTCAATATCCCAGCCATGATCCGAAGTATTCTGCCCCGGCTCGTCCGGCACAAGTGTTGCCTGAGCGGGTTTGACGTCGGCGACAATTTCCATATATCGGCCTGTAAAAGGATTGCCCTCGATGTTGAACTCGACTGTCAGCATCTCATTCAACTCATATACATCGCTGTACCTTATGTGCCTTTCGTCCGGCCTAGGATGAACTGTTATGCCGTGAGCGCCCGCTTCGATACAGATTTCGGCAGCAGCGATAACACTGGGTATCCCAATATCCCGAGCATTCCGCAAAAGCGCGACTTTATTCAGATTAACACTTAAATTTGTCAAAACGAACCCTAAATATAAATACTATCTAACATCGGCAATTATATAGATTAAACGGGTTTATTCAAGATAAAATACTTTTAGCTTTTAACCTGAGCCTTTTCATATTATCATGTTCACTAATGGAACCTTCCCGTGAAGACAGTAGCCGCTGTCAGCTCAATGGATGGTCCGCAAAGCAAAGAGGCCATTAAAATGTGGTTCGAAACAGAAGAAAAACTTAACGAAAATCAGGTTCAATCCGCACTGAAGAACATTATCAGAGATGGTATAACTTCTCAGGCAATGGGGATACTTACAGGCGGAGCATTTCTTATAGCTTTTGCGGTTAAGCTCGGAGCTTCCAATTTCGTTATCGGCCTGTTAGCTGCCATTGGCCCGTTGTCTCAACTACTCCAGTTGCCTTCAATCTTCCTCGTCGAAAAGATACGAAACAGACGTTTAATTACCGTTGTTGCCGCCGGACTTAGTAGGTTGTGCTGGCTGATTATCGCTATAAGCCCATTTATTTTTCCGGCAAAAATTGCTGTTGCGATTTTGTTGATATTGCTAGTTGCTGTTTCTGCCTTCGGAGCGGTTGCAGGTTGCAGCTGGAATTCATGGATGAGAGATATTATTCCTGAAAATATAATGGGTTCTTTCTTTTCAAAAAGGATGAGAATTGCTGTGGGAGTTGGCATCGTTTTGAGTATAGTTGCAGCGGTATATCTGGACTTTTGGAAAAAATATTTTGCTGACCAGGAATTAATGGGCTATTCGATCTTATTTTTTATAGGCTTTGTCGCTGGCATGTTCGGCCTTTTATTTTTAGCAAAAACACCAGAGACAAAAATGCCGCAGGTTTTAGAAAAACAAAAAATATTTAAACTCCTTGCACTGCCTTTCCGTGACGAAAATTTTCGCAAGCTCATCGCCTTTATGTGCTCATGGAACTTTGCGATAAATTTGGCAGGCCCATTTTTTATGGTTTACATGCTAAAAAGATTAGGCCTGAGTATGTCGTTCATCATTGGTCTGTCAATCATTAGCCAGATTTTCAATTTCCTGTTTCTTAGAATCTGGGGAAAATACACTGATAGGTTCAGCAATAAATCCGTACTGGCAATAAGCTGCCCTTTGTTCATCTTTTCAATTCTTGCCTGGACATTTACAACAATGCCTGAAAAATATTTCATGACAATACCACTGTTGATTATCATTCATATCGTAATGGGACTGTCCTCGGCAGGAGTTTCTCTAGCAGCTGGCAATATCAGCTTAAAACTTGCACCAAAAGGTCAGGCAACGACCTATCTTGCTGTAAACACAATTACAAATTCCATCGCCGCCGGAATAGCTCCCATACTGGGTGGTAAATTTGCCGATTTTTTCGCAGGAAGAGAATTAGCCTGGACACTTAAGTACACAAGCCCAACAGGTGAACTTTCGCTGCCCACTTTGAATCTTCAGCAATGGGATTTCTTTTTTGCCCTTGCTTTCGTGATTGGATTGTACGCACTTCATAGACTAACGATGATCAAGGAAGAAGGTGAAGTCGGGGAAAAAATTGTTGTACAGGAGCTTATGTCTGAAGTCAGTACTCAGGTAAGAACACTTTCCTCTGTTGAAGGGGTAAGGCAGATGATAAGTTTTCCTGTATCAATTATCAGAAATATGACCGAAAGGATAATTCCAAATGGCAAAGTTCCAAAAACTGATTAAAAGGCAATCGAAAACAGCAGGTCTGTTGCCCGGGACACTCGTTCATATTGGTGAAAAAAAATCTGAATCAGTGAAAATAACTTTAATGGATTATAATGAGCGGGAGTTCCAGGAAAAGGTCATTGAAAATATCGAAGATTGTTTTCCTTTCAAGGCAACCGATACCACCACCTGGATAAACATTGACGGCCTGCATCAGCTGGAGATAATAGAAAAACTCGGCAAAAATTTTGATATCCACCCACTCATACTCGAAGACATTCTAAATACCGGCCAGCGACCCAAATGTGAAGACTATGAAAAGTGTATGTTTATGGTATTAAAAATGCTAAGCTTTGATGATACAAGCCAGACTATACGTTCTGAGCAGGTAAGTTTGATTTTAGGCCGGAATTTTGTTATCTCTTTTCAGGAAGAACAAGGCGATGTTTTTGAGCAGATACGCGACAGAATAAGAACCGCCAAAGGCAGGATACGAAAAACTTCTGCTGACTACCTTGCGTACGCCCTTATAGATGCTGTCGTGGACAACTACTTCATTATACTCGAAAAAACAAGTGAGCAGATCGAAATAATGGAAGAAGAACTCATTAGAACGGTTAATGAAAAAATGCTCCATAAGATTCATTCACTAAAAAGGGAACTTATCTCTTTAAGAAAATCAGTTTGGCCACTGAGAGAATTGATTAACAGCCTGGGAAAATCAGAATCTAATCTTATTTCCAGCTCAACCAGTCCTTATCTAAGAGATTTATATGACCATACGATACAGGTCATTGATACGGTAGAGACTTTCAGGGATATGGTTTCAGGCATGCTTGATATTTACCTTTCGAGCATAAGCAACAGGATGAATGCGGTGATGAAAGTTTTAACAATTATTGCTACAATATTTATTCCTTTGACCTTTGTCGCAGGCGTTTACGGCATGAATTTCAAATATATGCCGGAACTGCAATGGCGATGGGCCTACCCAGCCGTCTGGGTGGTAATGGTTATTATTACAATTATTATGCTTACCTATTTTAAAAAGAAAAAATGGCTTTGAAAGATTAAGGAGAAACGATAATGAGTTGGGGATTGTTTATTATAGTGCTTGCCGTGTCATTCGTAATAGTCAGAATTGGTGCGATAGCATTTCAGATAACCGGCCTGGAATGGTCATTGGCAAAATTCCAATCGCTGTCGTGTTTTACTGGCACAGGGTTCACTACGAAAGAAGCTGAATTGATCACGGGCAATCATCAGCGACGTCGAATCGCTTCGGTTCTTATGGTTCTTGGTAATGCCGGCCTTGTCATTATGATTGCCTCTCTCGCTGCCTCATTGAATCCTGAAGAAACTATAATATCCAGACTCTCAAAATCTTATCTGCCCTTTAACATTCCCAAAGAAGTTGCGGTATTGATAAACTCATTAGTCATAATTCTGGTTGTGTACGGCGTATATAAACTCTTTACTAATCCTAAATTTTCAAACAAACTAACGACTTTTCTCAGACTAAAAATCACAAAACGCCAGCTTCTCAAATCTGTTTCTTTTGAGGAACTCGCAGTGGCAACCGGCGGATATGGCGTTTCGAGAATAGAGGTCTGCCCTAACAGCCCAATACTTGGAAAGAGCCTTGCTGAATCCGATTTGCGGAAAAATGATATCACCGTACTGGCAATTATTCGTAACGATATTACTATTCCGAATCCGGCAGCAAACTCGATAATACAACAGGGAGATGAACTAATTTCGTTTGGAAAACTGGAAAATATCCGACAGAGAATCTGTAACGTATAATGGAACTGAAAAACAAAACAGCTATCATTACCGGCTCAACCGGAAAACTTACAAGGCATTTGACGCTTGGCCTGGCCCGTGCCGGCTGCAACTGTCTGTGCCACTACTATCAAAACAACTCAGAAGCGCAAAGCCTTGTCAAAAAGATAAAATCACTCGGATGCCAGGCGATAGCCGTCCAGGCTGACCTTACAAAAAACGAAGGTATCGAGAAACTGTTTGCCGCGGCCACCGAATTTGTTCTGCCTCAAATTCTGATAAATTCCGCTGCGATCTTCGAAAGAAAACCGCTGGAAAAAGTTACTTTTGAAAATGCTCAAAAAACATTCAACCTCAATCTGACCGCCGCGATTATGATGTGCAAATATTTTGCCAAAAAGGTTAAGCATAATTTCGGCCCCTCGGATGCACCTATCGCCAAAATAATTAACATTACTGATGTAGGAGCAATCAAACCCTGGGCTGACTACATTCTTTACTGCTCAAGCAAAGCTGGCCTCCTCGGTGCGACAAAAGCACTGGCAAAGGAACTTGCACCGGCAATATGTGTAAATGCCATCGCGCCGGGAATTGTCTCGGCCAATGCT